>CACXFW010000030.1 GCA_902767065.1 uncultured Lachnospiraceae bacterium
CAGGGGGCGGACAAGCGGTGAAACCGCTCTGTCCGCCCACAGCGAAGAACACGAAGTGTTCTGAGCAATGGGGGTGCTGAATAGTTAACTCGATTTTACCTTATCCCAGTACTTCGCGTAAAGGGCATCTCCGTCTTCTCCAAGATACGTGTAGACACTGCAGTTTTTCAGCATTTCCTCTGTCGGGAAAGCGACAGTCGAATTGCGGATCTCCTCATCTTCAATCAGCTCTCTCGCCGCCTTGTTCGGCGTGGAGTAGGTAATGTATTCGAAGTTCTTGAGTGCGATATCGCCGCGGCACAAAAAGTCAAGGAATCTCTCCGCGTTCTCCACATTGCCGGCGTTTTTCGGAATCACCCAGCTGTCAATCCAGACATTGGAGCCTTCCTTCGGAATCACGTACTCAAGGTCTTCGTTTTCTCTTTGTGTATAGATTGCTTCTCCGGAGAAAATGACCCCGAGCGCCGCCTCTTCTCCGATCATCTTGTCTCTCACCTGATCGATGACATAGGCCTGCACAAGCGGCTTCTGTTCGATCAGCTTGTCCGCGCATGCCTTGATCTCAGATTCTTCCAAGGTGTTGACATCATAGCCAAGCATTTTCTCCGGAATCATGAACGCGTCGCGGACAGAGTCCTGCATGAGGATGTTGTCCTTGTATTTCTCGTCCCAGAGGATCTCCCAGGAGTCAACCACGTCGCCTTCTTCGATCAGGGATTTATTGTAGAGAATGCCAACCGTTCCCCAGCAATACGGAATCGAATACTTGTTCTCAGGATCAAAGCCCTTCGACTGGTCGATATAGATCTGGTCGATGTTCTTGTAATTCGGGATATGATCAAAGTTAATCGGCTGAAGCAGGTCGTTTTCAAGCATCTTCGAAATCATGTAATCGGACGGGCAGATCAGGTCATAGGTCGCAGCGCCTGCCGCTACCTTCGGGTACATGATTTCGTTGGTCTCAAATTCTTCGTAGACGACCTTGATGCCGGTCTCTTCCTCGAATTGCTCCAGGACATCCGGGTCGATATATTCCCCCCAGTTATAGACCACGACCTGGCCGCTGCCCTTGGTGGATGCTGCAGATGCCGCCTTGCTGTCCTTTTCCTCCTCCTTCATGGAATCTGCTTTGTTCGTGCCGGAAATGTCCGCTTCCGCCTCGGTCGTATGAGAATCGTCCGCCTCGGTCGCATTCGCCTGAGCATTGTCCGCCTCCGTCCCGTTTTCCCTGGATGCATCTTCCTGTGCGGAAACAGCTTTGGAAGTGTTCTCATCTCTTGCGGCCGGCTCAGTGGATGCAGCTTCTGTCTGATCCGCATCTGACGTGGACGGATCGTTTGCCGCGCTTGTCACGGCAGTCGTTTCCTTCTCCTTCGCAGGTTCATCCACCTTCTTGATACAGCCCGTCAGCAGGGACGGGATCAGAATGGCGATGGCAGCTCCTGCAGCAATTGTTCTCCTCATGTTCAGGCTCCTCCTTAATCTGTGTTAAATCTGTAATTTACGATGCTCTGTTATGGAAGCTTTGCTCCTTCCCTGTCGTCACACCAGTTCAGGCGCTGGTTTCTTCTTCCGGCCTCTCCCAAAGAGCAGGATAAGGAGCAGGACGCTGGCAAACAGCAGGGTCGAGAGGGCGTACATTTCCGGTTTGATGCCTTTGCGCACTTCGGTATAGATCTTGGTCGAGAGGGTATCGAACCCCGGTCCCTTGGTAAAATGCGTGATCACGAAGTCGTCCAGCGACATCGTAAATGCCAGAAGGAACCCCGACAGCACTCCGGGCATGATATCCGGGATGATGACCTTGCGAAACGCCAGCCACCTTGAAGCGCCCAGATCCAGCGCAGCTTCATAAGTGCTGATATTGATCTGGCGAAGCTTCGGCATGATCAAGAGCACCGTATAGGGAATGTTAAATGTAATATGGCCTATCAGTACCGTGCCAAAGCCGAATTCAATCATATATCCCCAATGGGACAGAAACTGCCCGAAGGCGATAAAGATCAGCATCAGGGAGATGCCTGTCACGATCTCCGCGTTCAGCATGGGGATATTCAGCAGGCTGAGCACAATGCTCCTTTTCTTGTGCTTCATCGCCAGGAGGCTCACAGAAGCCATCAGGCCCAGAATGGTCGAAATCAGTGCCGACAGCACCGCTATGAGCAGCGTGTTCCATAGTGCTGACATGATCACCTGATCCTGGAACATACTGAGATACCATTTCAGAGTCCAGCCGCCCCATTTTGCCCGGGTCCTGGAATTATTGAAGCTCAGAATGATCAGGACAGCGATGGGTGCGTACAGCAGGATAAAAATAAATGCGAGGTAGATCCTCGAAATTGCTTTTCTCATAATGCAGTCATCCCTTCGCAGGTTCCCTCAGGTCTCACAGTGAAGTCGTCCTTTCGCCTATGTCCTTGTCATAATGCTGCATGACCAGCATCGAGATCAGTATGAATACCATCAGGACCAGACTCAGTCCGGAGCCGACGTTCCAGTTGCCGACCTGCGTAAACTGCTGCTCGATCACATTTCCGATCAGAAGCACCTTCGAGCCACCGAGGAAATCACTGATGACGAAGGTTGTCAGCGCCGGGACAAACACCATGGTGATTCCCGAAATCACACCCGGCATTGACAGCGGGAAGATTACCTTCCAGAAGGTCTGGAACCTGTTCGCGCCCAGATCATAAGCCGCGTTGATCACATTGACATCGATCTTCTGCAGAGCGTTGTAGATCGGCAGCAGCATGAACGGGAGGAAGTCGTAGATCATGCCCAGCGCAATGGCGTAGGGGGTATTGATGATATACAGCTTCGGCAGGTTCAGCATCCCGAGGATCTGGTTGATCACTCCGTTTCTCTCAAGCAGCGTCTGCCACGCCAGGATCCTCAGGAGCGAATTCATCCACATCGGAATGATAAAGATTGTCGTGATGAATCCGACCGCTCCGGTCTTCATCCTGCTCAGAATCAGGGCAAGCGGGTATGCCATCAGGAGGCAGATCACGGTCGCCATCAGGGACAGGATCAGGGAAAGGATCAGTGCCTTCATCCGTTCCGGCGTTCCCATCTCCAGGATATTGCTCCAGGTAAACGCGCCCGTCTTGTCGGTCAGACCGTAATAAACGATCATGATCAGCGGAATGATGATGAATGCTGCTGTCCAGATAAGATATGGACCGTCCAGCCAGATTCTCAGTTTCTTGTTCATGTTGTTATCCTGCACGCTCCGGTATCATACCGAAGGATTCTTCCTCATCGTCTTCCTTCTCAGCGGCCGGAACCGGCTCTGCTCGAACTCTCGCTCTCCTGCAGAGTTTCCCGCATGCCGGCTGAGTCTCCTGCATGCCGGCTGAGCCTCCTGCACGCATACACAATCTCCTGCTTGCCTGCCAAGTCTCCCGCTTGCCTGCACAATCTCCTGCATGCCTGCCAGGTCTCCCGCTTGCTTACACAATCTCCTGCATGCTTACCGCTTTTTCGTCCTCGGATTCCGGCTTATTCATGATCTGGATATTATATGGATCCACGCTCATCAGGACCTTCGTTCCGACCTGGAACATTCTCGTGGAAAGGACCAGCCACTCAAACCCGTGTGCCTGCACTTCCATCTCATAGTGCATTCCCTTGAAAATGATATGGGAAACCGTTCCTTCGAAGTATCCCGGATTGATCCGTGTAATCTTTCTGAGCGCCTTCTGGTACTCCTCGCTGCTTTGGTCCTCATTTTCAGGAACCGCGATCAGTTCCAGGTCCTCCGGACGGATCACGACGTCAACAGGCTTGTCCGTCCCGAATCCGGTATCGACGCAGGCATATTTCACGCCGAAGATCTCGACCAGCTGATCGTGGATCATCGTTGCGTTTACGATATTCGAATCCCCGATGAAATCCGCAACGAAGGCGTTCTGCGGCTCATTGTAGATATCCTCAGGCGTACCGATCTGCTGGATATAACCCTGGTTCATAACCACGATCGTATCCGACATGGTCAGCGCTTCCTCCTGGTCGTGCGTCACATAGATGAAAGTAATGCCGAGTTCATTTTTCAGACGGATCAGTTCGTACTGCATGTCCTGACGAAGCTTCAGGTCAAGCGCGCCCAGAGGCTCATCAAGAAGAAGCACCTTCGGTTCATTGACGATGGCCCTTGCGATGGCGATTCTCTGCTGCTGCCCGCCCGAGAGGGAATCCGGCGTGCGCTCCTCGAAGCCCTCCAGGTTCACCAGCTTCAGCGCGTAGCGGATCTTGTCCCTGATGTAGTCCTCGGATTTCTTCCGGATCCTGAGACCGAACGCGATATTCTCGGCAACGGTCATGTGCGAGAAAAGAGCATACTTCTGGAACACCGTATTGAGCTGCCGCTTGTTCGGCGCAAGTGACGTGATATCCCTTCCGTCAAAGATCACCCTGCCCTTGTCGGGCGTCTCAAAACCGCCAAGGATCCGGAGGGTCGTGGTCTTTCCGCAGCCCGACGGACCGAGCAGCGTCAGGAATTCATTTTCCCGGATGTACAGATTCAGATCATCCAGAACAATGCTCCCGTCAAATGCCTTCGTGATATTCTGCAGATCAATCAGCTTGTTGCTCATAATCGGTGTTTCCTTCTCTATTCCCTGTCATCGTCAGTCTTTCTGGCGTTTCTTATTCTGACTGCCGCACCGAAGCGTGCAGATAATCAGATCGGTCATTTTCCTCCGTCTGATGATCTTCAGACCTGCTTTGGAGGATCTTTTGTGTCTGATGTCTTATGCAGATGATCTTAAAAGCTCGGAGGCGTGCTCACCCAGATAAAGGATGCCCCCGTCTTCCCTGCCGCTTCAATATAATGCCGTGCGTTCGGCCGGAAGTAAAAAGACTCTCCCTTTTTCGCCCGATAGCTCTGCTGCCCGATGTGAAGCGTGATGCTTCCCGAAAGAACATATCCGAACAGCTCCCCCTCATGCGGCTCCTCCGCCCTGGTGTGTCCGCCGGCTTCCAGCGTGACACGGATCGGTTCCATCTCGTTTTTCTGCGCGTTCGGAATGATCCACTCAGTCCGTATGCCGGATTCGTCATCTACCTTCTCGAAGTAGTCCGCATCGTGAAACACGATCTGCCGGTCCGGCTCCTCGTCGAAGAACTCCTTCAGATCGGTACCGAGCGCCTGCAGAATATCCACCAGTGTTGCAATCGACGGAGAAGTAAGGTCTCTCTCCACCTGCGATATAAAGCTCTTTGAGAGTTCGGTCCGGTCCGCAAGTTCCTCCTGCGTCAGGTTTAATTCGACTCTCAGTCTCCTGATCTTTCGCCCAATCTCCATTCGATCTCCCACCGGGCACCCCGGATTTCAGTAAAATTAAACAGAAAATTCAGTTTTACTAAACCGCACAAGACTGATTATAGGGTTTTCTGCAGACATGTCAAGGAGAAATGAGCCAGATCCCTGTGTCCGCCTTGAGGCAGGCCGGGGTGTGACCTGTTTCTTCGAAAGGATGAAGCAGTTTCGATTATGAGATCGGCACCCGAACGGGGCTTGTCAGTAATAAACGATCGCTTACAGAGGAGACCAAAAA
>CACXFW010000031.1 GCA_902767065.1 uncultured Lachnospiraceae bacterium
GGATTGTTCCGCGCTACGCGCTCCCACAATCCTCCCTCCATTCGTGCTCTCGTGGTGCTTTCGCACCACTACGCACTCATGTAGGGGTGCGCCAACACCCTATCCCTCCACCGCAAGCAAGCTTGCGTGGAGGTCAGGCTTTTGGCGCTGTAATCATTTTATACCATACGGCATCGGGTTTGTCTTCCGGAAAGCAAAAATAAGGGTAACTATTCAGCACCCCCATTGCTCAGAACACTTCGTGTTCTTCGCTGTGGGCGGAAGGCGGACACAGGAAGCCGGCCGGGGTGTGACATGCAGCATTCACTGATACTCCTGCTTGGATCTTTTTACACGATACATTACCGTGTCTGCTTCACGGACGTAATCATCCAGGCCTTTGTCGAGAGACATGTCCGTGATGATATACCCGATGCTGACACTGGGAACATATGGCAGCATCCGGCTTTCCTCCATAAGAGGAATCTCCTGCTCTATGCTATGAAGAATACGGAATATTTCCTGTGGCGGTTTCTCCTCCAGAATGACAAGGAACTCATCACCGCCCATGCGGATCTCCAGAGGATGTTCCTGGCTATATTGACGGATCACGGAGTGAATCGCAGAGGAAATTGCCCGCAGAGCGTGATCCCCGCATTCATGTCCGTAGCTATCGTTCATCTGCTTCAATTTGTCCATATCAATAAACAGGATCGTCAGATTATCACCGCTTTCCCGCTTCCGGTCAAACAGCCGGCAGGCTTTCTCTTTATACCCCAGACGATTGTAGAACCCGGTCATAGGGTCCCGGATGGAAGTCTGCGAAAGCATCTGATTATATTGATAAAGAACCGATCTGGTATAGAGGTTTTCAATCGCAGTGTTCAATACACGTACCGCAAATGACAGATAGGGATTACGCATAAGACGGATCGCATCCCGGATGGCAAAATAGCCGACTGTATATTGCCTGAAATGGATCGTAAGAAAGAGGTAATCCTGCATCCCCTGTTCAGCTTCAAATTCAGGAAACAGACTGCTCATATCCGGATGGTCCAGCTTAATCTCTCCGTCTTCATAGCAGAACATCATACGCATATTGTCCGGATAACCTTCTGCCGGAAAATGGGATGCGGCAAGGGAAGCGCCATCAAAGGATCGGCCGCTCCACGCATCTTCCGAACGAATCGCCAGGATGTCTTCACTCAGCACCAGATAAAATGCATTGCATTCAAGGAAAAACAAGCTTTGACAAAAGCACTCGCCCAGCTCTTTAAGCGTTTCACAACGCAGCAGGTCATATTCAAGCTGATTGATATGGCTGTCAAATACCTCCCGGTTGATGTTGTCAAACACCCTGCGATTATAGAGCGAACGGATCAGAGTACGGTTTTCGTCATGACACGAACAGCTTCCGCGAAAAACAGGAACAGCCGAAACATGCAGAAGCGAAGGAGGAATATCCAGTCCCTCCCACATGCGCTGCAGAACATCCACGCTGCGGCGTCCCGGCTCAATCCAATGCTGATCCACTGTCGTCAGCATAGGCATCATGCATGCAGCTTCTTCCATGTTGTCAAACCCGGTAAGCAGGAAATCTTCAGGAATACGATATCCCTGTTCCTGAGCAGCTTCGGCTACCCCCAATGCGATCTTATCATTGGCACACACAATGGCATCCGGAAGCTTCCCGTTTTCTTCAAACAGCTTCAAAAAACCTCTCTTACCCGTTGTGATCTCAAAATTCTCATAGAAAACACAATGGCTGTCATCCCGGTGAAAAGAATCCCGCACATAATCCAGACAGGCACGGACACGGGTCACATTTTCCGCATTATTGACAGGCCCCATGATGAACCAGAAAGACTGGCATCCATGATTCCGGACAAGATGATCCATCATGGATGACATGGCCGGATAATTATCAATGCCGACATATGGAAAGTCATGGATATCATTTCCAATGGCAACTGTCGGAATTCCAGTCTTCCTGATCCGATCAATCAGACGCTGGCACATATCTCCGCCGTACCACTGTCCCTCCTGCGCATAATAATTATACAGATCCAGAATAAAACCATCATAGGTCTTAAGATCCGGGAGGTTGAAGATATTATATTCTCCCGTATTGTAATCCGGATCCAGTCCAAAGGAGGCCCTGCTGTGAAACACATGAAGCGTCAGATCCAGCCCAAGTGTCTGCCCCCGTTCCTGAATACCGGACAGTCTCTCGAAAAAAGCATGCCGATTCATATCATCGACAAAAAGCGCAACCTTTTTCATGCGAAACACTTCTCCGTTTCAAATACCACGTTTTCCCCGCAAAGGACGGCCGGTGCCCTGCTTCCAGGTCCTCTCCTGAAGCAGCGCCGCAGGGCCCTCCCCTATAATTTGTTCTCAGCCAGAAACCACTCCATGCGTTCCGCATGATCCCGGCGGATCTGCGCCTCATTTGCCACAAACTCGATCAGCGTTTCTGCTGTAATGAACTCATTCAGGTAGGAAAAGCCACGCTTTCTCTCCTCCAGATCAGGCCGCATCCCTCCACCCGAATCAAGAACATAATCCGCCACAGCTGCAGCCGGGGACTGTCTGTCCGCGGATATCAGGATCATCTTAAGCCTCTTTTCCCGGGCAAGCTCCATCGCATCCATCACCCGCCTGGATGAACCGGACTTTGAGACAGCTATCACGATATCATCCTCCCGGGCAATCGAAATATGATTGATAAAATACTCCGGCATGCGGGAGCAGGTGCATCTAACACCAAGGCGCTCCAGCCGGAATCCCATATATGCGCCAATGTTGCTGGTATTACCTACAGCAATAATATGCACCGCGTTGGCATGTCCGATCAGGCTGACACAATCCAGAAGACACTCCGTGTCAAGCCCGCGTCCAATCGCCGCAATCCGGTTCTCATACCGCTCGAAGATCCGTCCCAGCACATTTCCCGGCGCGCTGTTCTCTCCTCCCCGCTCTGTATCTGACGCATCCTGCAGCTGCTTTTTCCCAAGGTCCCTGGAAAGGGCAAGTCTGAACTGGTAATAGCCCGTATAGCCCAGATGATGCGCAGTCCGTATAATCGTGGCATCACTGACCCCGCTTGCGCTGGCAAGTTCCGAAACATTGGACAGAACCGCTTCATCCGCATGACTAAGAATATAGTCGGCTGTCTTCCGTTCGGCCGGGAACAACTCGTCGTATCTGTCACGGATCAATTCCAGAACAGTTCTTTCATTGATCGCCGAATCACTCATGCCGGTCTCCTCTATAAACCATCGTTTATTCCTGACAATATCCGTTCGGATGCCGATACCGTAATCGAAACTGCTTCGTCCCTCAAGACTCGTACTTTCGAACGGGATCTGGCTCCTCCTCTGAATAATATGAAAAACTCGCCAAAAGTCAATTACGTTAACCGTTATAAGTACAAAAAAGGGTAACTATTCAGCACCCCCATTGCTCAGAACACTTCGTGTTCTTCGCTGTGGGGGTGCTGAATAATTACAAAAAAGGTTACTATTCA
>CACXFW010000032.1 GCA_902767065.1 uncultured Lachnospiraceae bacterium
CCTGGAACCGCTCAGATCCGTCAGATAAGCAAGCTTATCTGACTGGATCATGAGCAATTCCAGGAGGTGCTGAATAATTACCAATAACCAGTATTTTGGAGCTGCCTGGAAAGAACCCAGAACAGATCCGGGGACTGGTCCCGGGTTCTTTCGGAACAGATCCTTACAGCTAAAGGAGATTACGGATTATTATGACAAAAGTGAGAACCAGATTTGCGCCCAGTCCGACGGGACGGATGCATGTCGGAAACCTGAGAACCGCCCTGTATGCTTACCTGATTGCAAAGCATGAGGGCGGCACATTTATGCTGCGTATCGAGGATACCGATCAGGAGAGAGAAGTGGAGGGGGCTGTTGACATCATCAACCGGACGCTTGAAAAGACCGGCCTGATCCCCGATGAAGGTCCTGATCAACCGGGCCTTGTCGGTCCTTATGTACAGAGCGAACGGGTGAAGGCAGGTATCTACGCGAAATATGCGAAGTACCTGGTTGACAAAGGAGAGGCCTATTACTGCTTCTGTACGAAGGAACGTCTCGATTCGCTGAGAACTCAGGTGAACGGCAAGGACATCATGATCTATGACAAGCATTGCCTCCATCTGTCTGCGGAAGAGATTCAGGAGAAACTGGACGCGGGGATCCCGTATGTAATCCGCCAGAATGTGCCGAATGAGGGAACGACGTATTTCGAGGATGACATCTATGGGAGGATTGAGGTTCCGAATGCGGAGCTGGATGATATGGTCCTGATCAAGTCGGATGGATTCCCGACCTATAATTTCGCGAATGTTGTGGATGATCATCTGATGGGGATTACGCATGTTGTGCGCGGAAATGAGTACCTTTCTTCGGCGCCGAAGTATAACCGCCTTTATGAGGCCTTCGGCTGGGAGGTTCCGACCTATGTGCACTGTCCGCTGATTACGGACGAGGAACACCATAAGCTTTCCAAACGCAGCGGGCATTCCTCGTTTGAAGATCTGATCGACCAGGGGTTTGTTACGGAAGCGGTGATTAATTATGTGGCGCTTCTGGGCTGGAGTCCTTCGGATGACAGGGAGATCTTCTCGCTGGAGGAGCTGGTGGAGCAGTTCGATTATCATCACATGAGCAAATCTCCTGCGGTGTTTGATATCCAGAAACTGAAATGGATGAACGGAGAGTATATCAAATCGATGGATTTCGAACAGTACGCGGAGCGTGCGATTCCGCAGATCCGGAAGACGGTATCGAAGGAGCTCGATGTAAATAAGATCGCAGCCATGGTGAAGACGAGAATCGAGGTGTTCCCTGACATCGATGAGATGGTCGGATTCTTTGAGATGCTGCCGGATTATGACATTTCTCTCTATCAGAACAGGAAATGGAAGGTGACGCCGGAGAAGTCTCTTGGCGTACTGACCGGCCTTCTTCCGATGCTGGAGTCCCAAAAGGTCTGGGAGAATGATTCCCTCTATGAGGTTCTCAAGGAGTATTCCGAAAAAGAGGGGGTAAAGGCCGGGTTTACGATCTGGCCGGTCAGGATTGCCGTATCCGGAAAGTCCGTCACCCCGGCCGGAGCGACCGAAATCATGGAAGTGATCGGAAAGGAGGAATCTCTTGCGCGTATCCGCGAAGGGATCCGGAAACTGACCGATGCTCAGTAAACAGCAACAGCAGGCGGCCCGTCATATGGACGGGCCCGCCATGGTACTGGCCGGCCCGGGGTCCGGGAAAACAACGGTCATCATCCATCGTATTAAACATCTGATCGAATCTCATGTCCGTCCGGAGCACATTCTTGTGATTACCTTTACCAGGGCGGCGGAGCGCCAGATGCAGGAGCGGTTTTCGGCTCTTTGCAAGGGTGCATCCTTTCCGGTGACCTTCGGGACCTTTCATTCTGTTTTTTTCCATATTCTGAAACATGCATACGGGTACAGCGCTGACAATATCCTGCGCGAGGAAGAACGCTGCCAGATTGTGCTGAAGCTGGCAAGATCCATGAATCTGGACTGCGGCGATCCGGACGAATGGTCTGTAGATGTGCTGGCGGAGATTTCCAAAGTAAAGACGGAGCGCATCCCGGTGGAATACTATTATTCTTCCAGCATGGGCGAAGAGGAGTTTCGGAGAATCTATGCCGGATACCGCAGGGAGCAGGAGAGGCTGAGGAAGGTCGACTTTGACGACATGAGCGTTTATACTTCAGATCTGCTTCGCGCAAGAAAAGATATCCTGCGCTCCTGGCAGGAGAAGTTTCGCTATATTCTTGTTGACGAATTTCAGGATATTGACCTCATTCAGTATCAGATCGTCCGCCTGCTGGCAGGATCCGGAAATCTGTTTATCGTGGGAGACGATGATCAGTCAATCTATCGATTCCGTGGCAGCCGACCGGAAATCATGCTTGGATTTCCTTCAGATTATCCTGACGCAAGGATCATACAGCTGAAGGAGAACCACCGGTCAACCGCTCAGATCGTCGCGTCCTCTGTCGCTGTTATTTCCGGGAACCGGAACAGATTCCGGAAGGATCTTTTCAGTACAGGCGCGGACGGGGAACCTGTCGAGGTGATGGAATGCGCTGACGTGGAGACAGAGATGCTTTGCCTTATAAGGGAGATCAGGAAAAGCCTCTCTGATGGACTGCACCCTGGGGAGATCGCTGTTCTGACAAGAACGAATCCGGAGGGACGTGAGCCGGCGATGAAGCTGGATGAGTTTCAGATTCCATACCGGATCAGGAACACGGTTCCCATGTTGTGGGATCATTGGATTGCGCGGGACTTTCTTGCCTATCTGTCTCTGACTGGAGATGAGATGGACCGGCAGGATTTCCTTCGTGTGTGCAATCATCCGAACCGCTATATCACCAGGAAATCGGCGTATGCGAAAAAGCTCACCTTTCAGGGACTGAGAGCCTGGTATCAGGATCAGGAATGGATGGCACAGTACCTGGACTCTTTCGAGCGCCTGATTCATGTGATCCGTGATATGCGCCCGTACGCTGCAATCAATTATATCCGTAAGGCCGGAGGCTATGACCGGTATCTGGAGGAATATGCCATCAGACGGAGAATCGACCCGTCTGAGCTGATTCAGATCGCGGACGAGATACAGGACACCAGCAGGGGATGTTCCCTGGCAAAGGACTGGACCCAGAAGATTCGTCAGGCCAGGAAGCAGCTTGAGGAGCAGAAAGAGAAATCGCTTCTGCAAGATCATGACGGTGTGACGATCGCTACCTTGCATGGCGCGAAAGGACTGGAGTTTACGGAGGTATTCCTGCTGAATGTCAATGAAGGCGTGATCCCGTATCACAGAGCGGTCATGGAACCTGAGATCGAGGAAGAAAGAAGGCTTTTGTACGTTGGAATGACAAGGGCAAAGCGCAGGCTGCATATCTATTATGTCAGGGAGCGGTATAACAGAAAGATGCAGCCATCGAGGTTTTTAAAGCCCATCATGAATGTGGAAAAACCGGTGGAAAAGGCGGGGAAAAAAGATTTTCATTTTTTTGAAAAAAGGTGTTGACAATCAAGGAAGAAGGTGATAGATTAATCGAGTCGCCGCGAGAGGCGGAGACAGAAAGAGCACTTTGATAACTGAACAGTGAAACAACCTTGAAGATTCTTAAAAGTTTTA
>CACXFW010000033.1 GCA_902767065.1 uncultured Lachnospiraceae bacterium
CACCTTGCCCGCCCCATGAATTCTCAAAAATCGTCCGGTGAGTAAACTCCCCGTCCTGATTTTGTGAGAATTCATGGGGTGCTGAATCGTTACAAAAAGGACAGGATTGAAAACAGCGTTTCAATCCTGTCCCTGTATGAAGCGGTTTTCCTCCCCAGGTGGATTGTTATTTCCATCTCCGGGAAGAGGAAGTATGGCCTGTGTCACATATCGACGGCGCCGGCCTCCTGTCCGTTGATTACGTAGTAAGCCTTGCTCTCTTCGGACTTGAGATAGAGCTGAAGCTCTTTGACATCGCCCTTGTGATCCTTCTTCCAGTTATTCTTTGCTGCTTTCAGTACGTCTTCGACATCAACGGACTTTCCGTCATACTGCAGAACAACGTTTACAACAGGCTCATTTTTTGCTGCCATCTTACATCCTCCTTCATAAACGATCGTTTATTCCTGAAAATATCCGTTCGGATACCGATCCCGCAGTCGAAACGGCTTCGTCTCTCAAGACTCGTACTTTCGAACGGGATCCGGCTCCTCCATCATCCCCTCTGAAAACAGGAGGGATCAGTCTGCGGATTGATTCATACGGTATTTTGTTACTCCGCCATCTTACATTCGGAAGCGGCAGATGTCAACTTTGCCGGAAGAATGCGCTCGTCCAGCATGATTGTAAAGGGACCGTCATTCGTCAGGTGAACCTTCATATCCGCGCCAAATTCACCGGTTTCTACGATCGGGACGCTCCTGCGGCATTCCTGCACGATATACTCATACAGCATCCTGGCATGAGCGGGGTCTCCCGCCTCAGTGAAGCCGGGCCGGTTTCCTTTTCTGCAGTCCGCGTACAGCGTGAACTGGGAGACAAGCAGGAGAGATGCGCCGGTATCCTTCAGGGAAAGATTCGTCTTGCCGTTTTCATCCTCGAAGATCCGAAGGCCGAGGAGCTTCCGGATATAAAAGTCCGCCGTCTGCGTCGTGTCACTGTCACAGCAGCCGATCAGCACCAGGTATCCTTTCCCGATCCTGGAAACGGTCCGGCCGTCTATGTCTACGGCTGCGTCAAGTACTCTCTGAATGAGAAATCTCATGGGGCATATCCTCCTTAATCCTCGCAGCTTGTTGTTCCCGGTTGTGGGGAAGTTCCCGCTCCACGGGCCTGATCTGAGCTTTGTACTGCCGCTTACAGGCAAGCCTGAAGCGGCAGATACAAAGACTCAGATCTGCCGTGAATAGTAACTGCCGGATTACAGTTCACGTTACAGGTCACACCCCGGCCACGAAATGCCCTGCCTTTATCCGAAACTTGAATTGCGCCTGCATCTGGTGTATATCATTATCATACACAGCAGCAGACAAAGCTGGATCATTTGACGAAAGGGGATTACATTTTCAATGGGAAAAGACAATAGATGGAAGACATACGATGAGGGACAGCTTCAGGAGGTCGAGGCGCTGGCGGCGGATTACAAGAGCTTCATGAATGCCGTCAAGACGGAGCGCGAGGCCGTCTGTGAGATTGTGAAGCGTGCTCAGAGGGCAGGCTATCGTGATCTTGCAGAGGTTATGGCAAAGGGCGGAAGCCTGAAGGCCGGGGACAAGGTTTACGCGGTCTGGATGAAGAAAACGATGGCGCTGTTTACGATCGGAACACAGCCGCTTGGGAAGGGCATGAGGATCCTTGGCGCGCATATCGATTCCCCCAGGCTGGATCTTAAGCAGGTTCCCCTGTATGAAGATACGGAAATGGCATTTTTCGATACGCATTATTATGGCGGTGTGAAGAAGTACCAGTGGACGGCCATTCCGCTCGCAATCCATGGCGTGATCGCGAAGAAGGATGGTTCCGTTGTCGACGTTCAGATCGGGGAGGATGAAAATGACCCCGTTTTCTGCGTTACCGACCTGCTGATTCATTTGTCGAAGGATCAGATGGCAAAGAAGCTTGGTGAGGCGATTACAGGAGAGAACCTGGATGTGCTGGTGGGCTCGAGGCCGCAGAAGACCGCTGCGCAAGACTGCGCGGATGAGGCACCGGCTGCTGCTGTGGATGAACAGGCTGTAAATGACGCGGCGCCAGCTGCAGGGACCGGTAAGGCTCATCCGGCAGCTTCCGATGGAACAGGCGCCGGCAGGGCGGATGCCGGTGCGGACAAGGATCTGGTGAAGAAGAACGTTCTCAGGATCCTGAAGGAAAAGTATGGAATTAAGGAGGATGATTTCCTCTCCGCGGAGCTGGAGATTGTCCCTGCCGGAAAGGCGCGCGACATGGGACTTGACCGGAGCATGATCGCAAGCTACGGGCAGGACGACAGAGTCTGCGCGTTTACTTCACTGGACGCCTTCCTGCGGGTGGATGCGCCGGAGTATACAACCTGCTGCCTTCTGACGGATAAGGAGGAGATCGGATCGGTCGGTGCGACCGGAGCGCAGAGCCGCTTCTTTGAAAATACGGTAGCGGCGCTGATGGACTGCTGCGGCCAGTATTCCGAGCTGGCGCTGCGCAGAGCGCTGTCATCCTCGCGCATGCTTTCGTCGGATGTGTCAGCGGCTTATGACCCGCTGTACGGGGAGGCATACGAGAAGAAAAATGCCGCTTATTTCGGGCATGGAATCGTGTACAACAAGTACACAGGGTCGCGCGGAAAGTCCGGGAGCAATGACGCGAATGCGGAATATTTTGCCTGGGTGCGCCGTGCGATGGATGACGCCGGAGTGGCATTTCAGACTGCGGAACTCGGAAAGGTTGATATCGGCGGCGGCGGGACCATTGCCTACATCAGCGCTTTGTACGGGATGAATGTCATAGACGCCGGGATTGCGGTTCTGAACATGCATGCCCCGCTGGAGGTTACCAGCAAGTCCGACCTTTACGAAGCGCGCAACGCGTACGTCGCGTTCCTGACGGCAGAGGAATGAAACCGGTGGCATGAAGGAAATCGGTGGCATGAAGTCAGAGGGATCTGTAATGACATCTGAGGAAATGAAGCAAGGACAGAAATCAAATGATACGCATCCGTCCGGACAGGATACCGGTCTTCTGCGGGAAGAAGCCCTGCGATATGGTACTGCTTCAACCAGTAAACCTCATACGATCGAGGACTACTATGCCCTGCCGGATGATCAGCGTGTGGAACTGATTGATGGTGTGTTCTATGATATGGCGGCACCCACCTATGAACATCAGATGATACTTGGTTCTCTGCACCGCCTGTTTCTTGAATGTGCCCGGCTGCACGGCCAGCCGTGCGAGGTGTTCATGGCCCCCTGCGATGTTCGTCTGGACAGGGACGATTATACGATGGTGCAGCCGGATCTCCTGATCATCTGTGAGAAGCTGGATTTCCTGAATCTGAAAAGACTGGATGGTGCTCCGGCTCTTGTGGCTGAGATTCTGTCGCCTTCTACCCGGTCCAGGGATATGATTTTAAAGCTGTATAAGTATCAGAAAGCTGGTGTACGGGAGTACTGGATCATAGATCCGAAATACAGAATCGTGACGGTTCACCGTTTTGATGAGGAGGAGTATCATCCGGTTACCTATACTTTTCAGGATGAAATTCCTGTAGGAATCTCGGACGGGATGTGCGCGATAGACTTTTCGCGGATTCTGGAACGGGTCAGAAAATATGAATACTACCAGTAGTTACTATTCACAGCCTGTCTGCCTACGAAGATGGATGCGTCATGCTTGCATGTAAGCAGCCATCTTCATAGGCAGACAAGGCCTGC
>CACXFW010000034.1 GCA_902767065.1 uncultured Lachnospiraceae bacterium
CTGAATAATTACACATTTTCTACAATTTGTAGGATAGAATAATTGCGATTCTTTGTCAACTGAAATGGCAAATAATGGCAAGCGTCCGACCTGCAAAGCCAAAAAAAGACGGGGCAGGAATTCATGATATGGGAAATATGCACAAAAACATATGAATAATATCGTGCAATATATACAAAATGATCCCGGACAGAAAAATAAGACAGCAAGAAATAGGAATTATTAAGCAACAATTCGAATGCCAGAAATAGCTGTTTCTGATAGATTGTAGATAACGAAAACACGGTTTCGCAGATGGCGTACAGCCAGACAGTTTTCAACCAAGTGTTCAGTAGTTTTCAGTCAAGCAAGGAGGATGTTATGAAGAGAAAAGTATTATCTGTTGTGCTGTCCCTTTCCATGGCAACTGGCCTGATGGCATCGGTTCCGATGACAGCAGCCGCGGATGAGGGTGTGCAGGAGATCACCTGGATGTTCTGGGATGATCTGGAAGCATCCGAGGATCCGATCACGCAGGGCTTCGCGGCAAATATCGAGCGCTTCAATGAAGACTTTGACGGTGTGTATCATGTCACTCCGATCACCACGACGCTGGAAGAGTATTACACACAGCTGAATGCGCTGGTCGCCGCGGATGAGACGCCTGACGTATTCATCGTCAGCCCGGGTCCGAACCTGACCGACTATGTGGCTCCCGGCGTTGCCGCTCCGCTTGATGAGTATCTGGAGGCTGACGGCTGGAAGGATACATTCTCCAGCGACGCGGTCTTCACACAGCAGACCTATGACGGCGAGATCTATGCGGTACCGCTGAATATCGCGGCTGCCTGCTGCTACTACAACAGGGACATCTTCGAGGAAGCCGGCGTGGAAGTTCCGACCACCTATGAAGAACTCCTTGATGCCTGCCAGAAGATCCAGGATGCAGGATACACCCCGATCACGATCAGCGCCGGTACCGCATGGTGCCTGTCGATGCTGGCCGGATATCTGTGCGACAGACAGGGCGTAGACCTTGACGCGATCAACTCGGGCGAAGAGAGCTGGGTACAGGATAAGACGATCGCAGCCGGCGAGAAGCTCCTTGAGCTCTCCCAGTACTTCCAGGAGACTGCTGCAGGCGATTCCAACGATGACGCGACAATGGCGTTTGCAATGGGCGATGCGGCGATCCTGATCCAGGGTTCCTGGGCGATCGGTCAGATGAATGCTTACAACCCTGACATCGAAGAGATCTGCGGCGTGTTCCAGTTCCCGGCAATCGAGGACGGCAACGATCCGAACAGAACCATCGCGAAGTCTGATTCTCTGGCGATGAGCGCTTCTACTGAGTGCCCGGAGGCCTGCATCGAGCTGATGAAGTACTTCACCGATGATGAAGCTCAGAAGTATACCGCGGAAGTCGGCGGAAAGATCCCGGTTACCGATGTTGAGTTTGACCTGAGCGTGGCTCCTGCTCAGCTGGCGGACGTGATGGATGTATTCTCGAACGCGACCGGAACCTTCGGTTTCTACAATGAATCCCTGGTCTCCTCCGATGCGGGTGCTGAGTTCGACAACGAGATGGTTGCGATCTTCCAGCAGGAGAAGACTCCGGAAGAAGCATTCCAGGCTGTGGAAGACTGGTATGCGGAGGAAGGCTACAGATAAGTCTGAGCCTGACACAGAGAAGACTGTAAGATAGTCCAAAGGTGGGGCTGCCTTCGGGCAGTCCCTCTTTCTACCCCAAAACCCTTAAGCCTGGATGGGCAGAGCCTTCTGTCTTTGCAGGAAGCGGGTAAGAAGCAATACGGTATCTCTGCCCCGCGGGCAGGCTTGAATGTCCGGAATGAAAGGGAGGGTTCCGGGGTACCAGAACTTCAGCGGAATTGATTTGGGCAAGTTTCATGGAGAGAGAGAGTTATGGATAAACTGCTAAGAGATAAGAAAGCGATCATCCTGTTCGTCGCACCGGCGCTGATCCTGTTCACATTGGTGCTTTTCATTCCGATTGGCACTTCCTTCTACTATGCGCTTTGTGACTATGACAAAAAAACGATGACCTACAATTTCATCGGTTTTGGAAATTTTGTCAAGCTGGCAAAAGATCCGACAATGTTCATCGCGTTTAAGAACTCGATGTTCTTTCTGGTCTTCTCCTGCGTCTCCCAGCTGGTTTTCGGCCTGCTGTTCGCGGCGCTTCTGACGAACATCACAAAGGGAAGAAACCTGTTCAAGAATGTCATCTATCTGCCTTGCGTTCTGTCTTCCGCAGCCCTTGGTCTTCTTTGGGCGTTCCTGTTCCACGCAAAGGTCGGCATCAACAATATTCTTGGCGCAATGGGGCTTCCGCAGCCGGCCTGGCTGTATTCCACATCAGGCTTCATCACGCTTCCCATGTGGGTTATCGCTTTTGTGGCTCTGTGGCAGTATGTCGGCCAGTCCATGATGCTCTATATGGCACAGATCTCAGGCATCAACAAGTCTTTATATGAGGCATCTTATATTGACGGCGCCACCAAGACACAGGCATTCCGCTACATCACGCTGCCGCTGGTCAAGCCGATGATCGGAACGGCCATGAGCCTGAACGCGATCGGTTCCCTGAAATTCTTCGATCTGATCTATTCCATGCTGGGGGACAAGACAGAGAACCTGAAGATGGACGTTCTGGCAACCTACCTGTACCGTACCGGTTTCTCCAGCAAGGGCGGAAACCATTACGGCAGGGCAAGCGCGATCGGCGTGATTCTGGTTGCTCTGTGCCTGATCGCGACAGGCATCATCAACAAGCTGTTCAAGTCAGAGAACTACGAGATGTAAGGGGGACAGAAGGATGAAAATGAATAAACAGCCAGTCAGAGTCTCAACTGTTCTGATCTATGTGTTCTTCTGCCTTATGATGGTGCTCTACCTTGCGCCTCTTGTGTGGATTGCTCTGACATCCGTCAAGGACAGGGCGGAGATCTACAAGTCTCCCTTCGGATGGCCGTCGGCTTTCCACTGGGAAAACTATGCAGCGGCGTGGACAGGCGGAAAGCTTGGCATCGCAATGCTGAATTCCCTGTTTGTCTGTGTGGTTACGCTGATTCTGACGATTCTCATCGGATCCATGGCGGCATTTGCGATCGCCAGGCTGAAATGGAAGCTGTCCGGGGCGGCGATGGTATACATCCTGATCGGCATGATGATTCCCGTGCACTGCGTCCTGATCCCGCTGTTCGTGCGTTTCGCGAAGATCGGCCTGAGCAATAACCTGTGGGGCCTGATTTTGCCCTACCTGACGTTCTCGCTGCCAACCTGCGTGTTCATCATGTCAGGGTTCTTCCGAAGTATACCGAACGAGCTTCTGGAGTCGGCCTGTATGGATGGCTGCACGATTTACCAGATTTTCTTCAAGATCTGCTTCCCGCTTGCGAGAACCGGACTCTTTGTTACCGGCCTGATGACCTTCATCGGAAACTGGAATGAACTGCTGCTGGCATTGGTCTTTGTTTCAGATGCGAATAAAAAGACCCTGCCGGTTGCCCTGACGAAGTTTGTTACGCCCTACCAGACGAACTATGACAAAATGTTCCCGGCAATCATGATTGCGATTATCCCGACGATCATCGTCTACTGCCTGTTCAGCAACCAGATCGTCGACGGTCTGACAACAGGCGCGGTTAAGGGGTAAGTTCCTGTTTCAGGCGGAACTGATTTCCAGTATCAGACGTCAGAATTTGTACCTGTATGGCTGTCATGTCCAGGCAAGGATTTGGTATTTGCGCCTGTATGGCTGTCATGTGGAGCCAGAAGGATATCAGTATTTCCGCCTGTAAGACTGTCATTTACAGGCAGAAGGATTCAGTATCCGGGACGGGAGATTCCGTAAAAGTGTCATAGCGGCTGCAGACCAGGAACAGAGGTGTGTAATATGAACAGAGAGCAAGCAAGAGAACGCGCCCGCGCGCTCGTCTCGAAGATGACAATCGCCGAGAAAATGAGCCAGCTGCGCTATGATTCCCCTGAGATCGCAAGGCTTGGCATCCCTGCATACAACTGGTGGAATGAAGGCCTTCACGGCGTCGCGAGAGCGGGAGCCGCGACCAGCTTTCCCCAGGCCATCGGTATGGCGGCAACCTTTGACGAAGAGCTTCTGGGGAAGATCGGCAACGTGATCGCGACGGAGGGGCGTGCCAAGTACAATGCCTACAGTGCCTTCGGCGACCGGGATATCTACAAGGGGCTGACCTTCTGGTCCCCGAACGTCAATATCTTCCGGGATCCGAGATGGGGAAGGGGCCAGGAGACCTATGGCGAGGATCCCTACCTGACCGGAACGCTTGGAGTTTCTTTTGTAAAGGGGCTTCAGGGGGACGGAGAATACAGAAAGGCAGCAGCCTGCGCAAAGCATTTCGCGGTTCATTCCGGCCCGGAAGCGATCCGCCACAGCTTTGACGCAAAGGCGGATGCAAAGGATATGGCAGAAACCTATCTGCCCGCGTTCCGCCGCCTGGTGGAAGAGGCGGATGTAGAGGCTGTCATGGGCTGCTACAACCGCGTGAACGGAGAACCCGCATGCGGGAGCCACACGCTGCTTGCAAAACTCCTGCGCGGAACCTGGAATTTCCAGGGGCATGTGGTTTCGGACTGCTGGGCAATCCGGGACTTCCATGAGAACCACCATGTGACCAAAGACGCGCAGCACAGTGCGGCCCTTGCCATCAATGAGGGCTGTGACCTGAACTGCGGGGATACCTACCAGGTACTTCCGGATGCTTATGAGAAGGGCCTGATCTCCGAGGAAAGGATCACGGAAGCGGCTGAGCGGCTGTTTACGACCAGATTCCTCCTGGGCCTGTTCGATGAGACGGAATACGATGAGATTCCCTACAGCGTGGTGGAGTGCCAGGAGCATCTTGACCTGGCGCAGCGCTGCGCAGAAGAGTCTGTTGTCCTTTTGAAAAATGACGGCGTGCTGCCTCTGGATACCGGTGCCATCAGAACGCTTGGCGTAGTCGGCCCGAATGCGGATTCAAGGGCGGCACTGATCGGAAACTACCACGGGACCAGCAGCGAGTATATCACGGTTCTTGAAGGCCTGAGGCGGGTTCTTCCTCAGAGCGTCCGGATCCTGTATTCCGAAGGCTGCGCGCTCAATGCGGACAAGGTGGAGCATCTTGCTTATGAAAATGACCGCCTGAGTGAGGCGATGATTGTGACTTCCCAGTCGGATGTCACGATTGTTGTCGTCGGCCTGAACGAAACACTGGAGGGGGAAGAAGGGGACACCGGAAACAGTGCCGCCTCCGGCGATAAGACAGACCTGTCTCTTCCGCTGTCCCAGCAGGCGCTCCTCCATGCGGTTGCGTCTCAGGCCAGGGAAGATGGAAAGAAGACGGTTCTTTGCCTGATGGCAGGGAGCGACCTGGATCTTTCCTATGCTCAGGAGAACTTCGATGCGGTCCTGATGCTGTGGTATCCGGGAGCGAGAGGCGGACTGGCCGCTGCCAGGATTCTGGCCGGCGAGGTATCGCCGTCCGGCAAGCTGAACGTCACTTTCTATGACCCGGAGCGGCCGCTTCCGGAATTCACCGATTATTCCATGAAGGACCGGACCTATCGGTATCTCGGAGGCAAACCGCAGTATCC
>CACXFW010000035.1 GCA_902767065.1 uncultured Lachnospiraceae bacterium
CACGACAGCGCCGACGCCCTTTCCGTGACTCTCGCCCCAGGTTGTCACTCTGAACAAGGTTCCAAATGTTGAGCCAGCCATCTTTTTGATCCTTTCCGCTTTCTTTCTATCGCTCCTGTGATGAAAGATCTTTCCGCTTTCTTTGTGAAGCTCTTTTGAGAAAGAAGGGAGAAGCCTCACCGGCTTCCCCCTCTTTGTGTCAGTTCCTTATCAGATGATGTCAGCTTCCGATCAGGCTTACTCCGCCTCGGTCTCAGCCGCTGTGACTTCGCCATCAAACGGAACAACCGCGCCTTCATACGCTTCGTTGATGAAGTTTACGATCTCGTCGCTCTTGAGAACCTCAACCAGAGCCTGGATCTTCGGGTCATTTTCATTTCCTTCCTTGACCGCGATGATATTCACATACTGCTGAATCGCATCGGAATCAGCCGTCTCAACCGCCAGCGCATCCGTTCCGGCGTTCAGTCCGGCTTCCAGAGCGTAGTTACCATTCAGAACCGCATAGGAAACCTCATCGATATGACGGGCAACCTGCGCTGCTTCGAACGGCTCGATCGAAAGATTGTAGGGATTATCGGTGATGTCTTCCGGAGTCGCGGTGATGCCGGCTTCCGGATCAAGGGTAATCCAGCCCTGCGCCTCAAGCAGAAGAAGCGCTCTCGCCTCGTTCGTGGTGTCATTCGGAACCGCGACGGTGTCGCCATCTTCGATCTCCTCCAGAGTTTCCTTCTGGCCGGCGTAGATGCCGAACGGCTCATAATGAATCTCGCCTGCATTGACCAGATGCGTGCCCTGCTCCTCATTGAAGGAATTCAGATAGTTAATGTGCTGGAAATAGTTCGCATCCATCTCTCCGGACTCGACAACTTCGTTCGGAAGGACGTAATCCGCGAAGACCTCAATCTCCAGATCATATCCCATCTCAGCCAGAATCGGCTTTGCCTCTTCCAGAATCTCCGCATGCGGAGCTGCGGTTGCCGCAACCGTGATGGTCTCCGGCTCATCCGCGAAAGCGCACATCGGCACTGTTCCCAGAACAAAAGCGCCAGTGAGTAACGCCGAGATAACCTGTTTTTTCATAAGAAACCTCCTCCTGTAACATAGTACATCACATCCGTCTGCCTCTGAGGATCCGCATACAGAATCCGTCTGTCTGAAATCCTGCAGGCAGGCGTCATAATAACGATACTGATGATAACACATCAGCCGCAGAAGATACAATACAGGATCTTCTACTTTCTGTGGTCCAGCGCGCTTGCGAGCTTCATTCCGATCATCTGGAAGATCTGGAACAGAATCACGAGCAGTGCGACTGTAATCAGCATAATATCCGTCTTCCAGCGATAATAACCATACTGAATGGCGATGTCGCCCAGTCCGCCGCCGGCAACGGTTCCCGCCATCGCGGAATAACCGAGGATCGTGCCGAGGGTAATGGTTGCACCGGTGATCAGGGAAGTCTTCGCTTCCACCAGCAGGACGCGGAATACGATCGTCGTGTTGCTGGCTCCCATGGAACGTGCGGCTTCGATCACGCCGCTGTCAACCTCCTTCAGGGAAGACTCAACCATCCGTGCGATATAAGGCGCCGCCGAGACGACCAGCGGTACGATGGTTGCCGTAGTCCCGTAGCTCTTCCCGACCAGGAACCTGGTGAACGGGATCAGCAGGATCAGAAGGATCAGGAACGGGATACTCCGCATGATGTTGATGATCACGTCCAGAATCCGATAGACGAATGCGTTCGGCCTGATCCCTTCCTTGTCCGTCACTGTCAGAAGAATGCCGACCGGAAGACCGATCAGATATCCGATCAGCGTGGACACGAGCGTCATATAGATGGTCTCAAGCAGCCCGTTTGCAAGCAATGATACCGTCTGGGAGTTCATCAGTCTGTCACCTCCTCGACATCAAGTCCTCTTTCCTTGAGGTAATCCTCCATCTGAAGACGGGTTTCCCGGTCTGCAGGAAGCTGCAGGATCATATCGCCCTTCGCCACGCCGCCGACATTTCTGGTATTTGCCTTCAGGATATTCACCGGCTGCCCGAACTTGAGGATCATGTTGGAAACAACCGGCTCAAATGCGGAGTTTGCCGAGAAGACGATCCGGATCTTCTTTCCCTCCGTGATCTCATCAATGGGATCCATCAGCATCGGTGATTCGCCATGCACATCACGAAGAATCAGCTCCTTTGCCGCCCTGGACCTGGGATGGGCGAAGATATCAAGGACCTTCCCCTCTTCCACCAGATGCCCGTTTTCTATAATGGCTACCCGGTTGCAGACTTTCTGGATCACGGTCATCTGATGCGTGATAATCACCACGGTGATCCCCATGGTCTCGTTGATCTGCTTGATCAGCTGAAGAATCTGATCCGTTGTCTGGGGATCAAGCGCACTGGTTGCCTCGTCGCACAGCAAAATGTCAGGGTCACAGGCAAGCGCCCTGGCAATGGCGACCCTTTGCTGCTGCCCGCCTGACAGCTGGCTCGGATAGCTCTTGCCCTTGTCTGAAAGGCCTACCGTCTGAAGAAGCTCTTTCGCCTTCACGCGGGCATCCTTCTTCGGGGTTCCCTGGATCAGCAGAGGAAATGAAATATTGTCGATGGAATTCTTCTGCTGGAGCAGGTTGAAGGACTGAAAGATCATCGCGATCTTCATCCGCGCCTGCCTCAGCTCCTTCTCGCTGAGCGCCCCCATCTCCTGGCCTCTCACGATCACCTGGCCATCTGTCGGACGCTCAAGATAATTCAGGCACCGAACCAGGGTGGACTTCCCCGCGCCTGACATTCCGATGATTCCGTAGATATCGCCCTTCTCGATGTTGATATTGATGTCGCTGAGCGCATCGACCTTCAGGTCCTTCTGCGTGAATGTCTTAGAAAGATGTCTGACCTCAATCTCACTCATACAATCCGTTCCTTCCTTACGCGGCATAGACGAAGTTTTGATCATTGCCCACGATTATAACAGATTCCGTCCTTCCTGTTAACAGGATTTTCCAGTTCTCCGGACCTTGTCAGATCAGCGCGCTGTCCCGGTCCAGCTTACGGATCACCGCATTTGCCGCAATTAAAAGCGCGCAGCCCACAACATTCTGGAAGAAGGACGCCGCGGCCGAATAGCTGAAGTTGGCCTGCGTCATCAGAGCTTTGTAAACGTAGACATCCAGCGTCTGCGTCACCTGCTGGAGGGAATTGGAATCCAGGGGAACCTGATAGAACAGGCCAAAGTCGGATGCCAGAATGCTGCCGGTCTGCAGGATAAAGATCGTCGCGATCGTCGGCCTGAGCATCGGAAGCGTGATATATCTCACCCTCTGCAGGAAGGAGGCGCCGTCAATCCTGGCCCCCTCGTACAAAGTGCGGTCGATCGACGTGATCGCGCACAGATAGATAATCATGGAATATCCTGTCACCTTCCATATATGTGTAAGGATCAGGATCACGCGCCAGTACTGCGGTGACTGATACCACTGGACGGCAGATGCGCCGAACATCCTGAGCACATGATTCAGCTGTCCTTCATCCGTTGCAAGAAAACCATACAGGCAGTACCCGACGATGACCCACGACAGAAAGTAGGGAAGGATCATCAC
This sequence comes from uncultured Lachnospiraceae bacterium, assembly GCA_902767065.1. Taxonomy (GTDB): domain Bacteria; phylum Bacillota; class Clostridia; order Lachnospirales; family Lachnospiraceae; genus Porcincola. The sequence goes on from CACXFW010000035.1 coordinate 3,603, forward strand.
CATCTGCACAAAGCCGGAGAAAAACCTGCTGTGAATCTCTGCCAGAAAGATCGCAAGAAAGACCGGAATCACGATCCCGAGCACCAGAAAGATCCCGTTATAAAACAACGTGTTGAACAAAATCCGGGGCATCTCGGAGGACCGGAATAAGAAGGAGAAGTTATCCATCCCTGACCACCGGCTGTTGATGAACAGATTCCGGAACAGAGAGTCCCCCGGCTTCGGCGTGAAGTTCTTAAACGCAAAGAAGATTCCAAAGAACGGCAGATAACAGAACAGGATGTACCAGATGATCGCGGGAAGCGACATCAGCATCAGATCCCTGGAGTTTTTTCTTCCGGTACGCATTCTGCCGGCGGTATTTGGCTTCCGTTTCTTGCTCTTCATGTCTGTGTGTCCCCCTGCACTTTCAATGTCCGCTCGCGAACCACTCATTCAGCTGCTCCTGGATGTCTTCCACAACCTCATCAATCCCGACCTTCTCCATCCGTTTTCGCATCTGTGGAACCACAACATCGGGATCGCTGGTTCCGGTCCGAAGCTCAGTGGCATAATCGCTGTAGATTGCACGCAGCGCCGTGATGATCGATTCCTTCCGGGTGATGTCGTAGTGGAATCCGTGGGTCTGACTGTAGATTCCATCCGTTTCGTACTCCTCAAACACTTTTTTCCACTGCTCCGGATCTCCCGGGACTTTCTCACTGACGGAAGTCACGGAAGCATTGACAACCGATCCTGTCGTGTAGAGCCTGGGCCCATACCGGTCAAATCCGGTCTGCGTCTGCAGGATCGTTCCATTTTCCAGATAATTAAAATGCTTCCCTGCAATTCCGTACGCGAGAATATCACGGAATTTCCGGTCGGTGCTCAGCAGTTCAATATACCTAAGGCACTGGATCACACGCTCCCTGCTGCACGCCGCGCAGATCCCGATCATGGAGCCCTGCTCGCTCTGACGTGAGAGAAAAGGACCTTCATAGGTTGGGGTCTTGACCTGGAAGCCCCAGTCATCAGGGTTGGAGTATCCCATATAGCCCTTCCAGGCCACGCCGAAGCGGACCGGAATCGATTTGTCCGCGTTCGTGGAATCAATGGTGGCAGCATCCGGATGGATGTAGCCGGCCTGATACCAGCGGTGCAAAAGGCGGTAACGGTCCATCAGTTCCTCACAGTCCCAGAGAGGCAAAACCGTGGGTACTTCAGCCTGCGCCAGGGCCGTATTCTTTGTCCCGTTCCCCGGGCTATCCTCCTGATCCGGATATGGGATCACGATGATCCCATCGACGATCCTCTCCACGAAATTCAGATATCCGGGGATTCCGCCCTTGTCCATGGCAACCGGATACCTGTTCGGATAGTCCTGTTTATAGGCCTTAAGGAACGGTTCAAGCGATTTCATCCCATCCATCCGTTCCGGAATCTCCATTCCCTTCTCACCTTCAAAGTAGTCCGCATTGAGCCGGAACATTTCCTCCGCGCCCATATCCTTGAGCACCGGGACGCCGTAGATCCGTCCGTCGATCATGGCGCATTCCCAGTATTTTCCGATGGATTCATACAGTGCCGGAGTCTCGGTCTTAACCAGATCGGTAATGTCATAGTACAGGCCGTCGCTGGCGTTTTTGTCATAATTATTCAGCCAGGCGCTTGTAAATACCATGTCATAGTATTCCCCGGATGCCATCATCAGATTGATCTTTTCCGTCGACTGGAATTCCAGATCCGCCGTCACGCCGATCTTTTCACCGGAGATGGCATTGGCGGCGGCAATAACCTCCTTTGCGTCAAGCGGCACGTTGCTGTCCATGTACGTGACCCACCGGATCGTGGAACCGCTTCTGCCATTTAATCCGCATCCGGCCAGAATCGCCGGAAGAATCAGGCACAGCAAAAGTACCGGACACAATGCCGGACTCCTGCGCATCTTCCTCCCCTTTGCTGTACCCTCTCCGCTTCCGCGCATTTTTCTCAGTTTCACAGCATCCTCTCCGCTTCCGCGCATCTTTCTCAGTTTCACTGCATTCTCTCCGCTTCCGCACTTTTCTCTCAGTTTCACTGCACCCTCTCCGCTTCCACGCATGTTTCTCAGTTTCACTGCATCCTCTCCGCTTCCGCGCATTTTATTCCCCGGCGTTTGTTTCCGGAATACAGAATTCCTGTCCTGTCTGCCGTCATCCTTTCACCGCCCCGACCGTCATTCCATTTTTCACATACTTCTGGAAAAACG
>CACXFW010000036.1 GCA_902767065.1 uncultured Lachnospiraceae bacterium
AACGGTGTCCCATCCGGTAGCGATGATCGGGTCGATGATGATGTAGTCAACTTCCTGCTCGATGAAGGAGCGGACCGCTTCCTTCTGAGCCGCCTCGTCGTTGTCGCAGTCGACAAAGCTTAAGTTGTATCCGTTCTCCTCGCTGAATACATCCTGGCAGGACTTCGTGGAAGCTGTTCTCCAGTCAGACTCATGTCCGACCTGCGCGAAGCCGATGCTTATCAGCTCGTCCGCGGAAGCGCTCATCGCGCCTACATACAGACCTGCAACCAGAGAAACCGTAAGACCCGCAACCAATTTCATCTTCATAAAGAATCCTCCTTTCGGCGGTCCATCCCGCCAATCCAATTATTTGGTTGTACCCATTCTATGGCTCTTCCTCCAATCCCTCAATGAAACTATTTCGGAAATAAGTTCAATATTTTCACCAGTTTCCAAAGGAAATCACGGATGGTTTTGGTAAAAAAAACCAAAAAGTCGACTTTTTTACGAAATTAGTCGACTTTTTTCTGATCCTGTTTTCCGGGATTATAAACTGTTACGGTGGTTCCCTCCGTGTACGTGCTGTCGATCCGGATGACATACTGCTCTCCGAAGTTCAGGCGCAGCCTCTGGGCGGCGTTTGCGATGCCAAAGCCCGTGTTGTCCGCCTCGATCTCCCTGCTGCCGGAAGCAAGCGCCTGGACAGCCTCGAGGTCTTTCTCCTTCATCCCGATTCCGTTGTCCGAAACCTCGATGCACACAAAGGGTTCCTGACGGTATGCCGTAATCTTCAGAAGGCCCATCCCGCGCTTGTTTTTGATGCCGTGATAGAGCGCGTTTTCCACGAGGGGCTGAAGTGTCATCTTGATGACCGGGACTTCCAGGAGATCCTCGGGCACATGGATCTCATAAGAGAGGATATCCCGGTAGCGGAACTTCTGGATCTGCAGGTACGCCTCCACGTGGGAGATTTCCTCGCGGAGCGTAATGATATCGCGCCCTCCCGACAAGGTGGTGCGGAAAAACTGTGACAAAGACATCACGAGCGCCTGCACGTCTTCCTTTCTGCCGGCTTCCGACAGCCACAGGATGTTGTCCAGGGTGTTGTAGAGAAAATGAGGATTGATCTGCGCCTGGAGAAGCTTCTGCTCCATGTTGCGGTTGTAGATCTGCTCCTCCCTGATATCGCCGATCAGCGCGGTTACCTGCTGCGCCATCCGGTTGAAGCTGTCCCCCACGATGGAGAGCTCATTGTTGGCGGCGATGTTGATCCTTGTGTCAAAATGCCCCTGCCCGATCTCTTCCGCCGCGTCGCATAGTCTGCGCACGGGGCGGGTAATGCTGCGTGTGATCAGGATCAGAAATACCGCCGCGACCGCTATGACCAGGATAAACAAAAGGACTGCCATCCGGACAACCTTCGCTCTTTCCGACATCGTCTTTTCACGGATCTCTCCCATACTCTGCGTCTCGAAGGAGATGTATTCCGTGATGCGTTCCTGGATCAGCTGCGTGATGATGCGGATGTCGGTTTCCAGGCGCTCCATATTGTCCTCATAGCTTCCGGTCTGCTTGACGCTGCCATCGATCTCATCCACATGGCGCCTTAAAGTAGTCAGAAGCTTGCACAGCCTGGCCGCAGCCTGTGCCGCCTCCGGGGAAGAGGAGCTCTTCTCCAGCATCGTGAAGCTTGCCTCCGCCTGGTCGATCATGGTTCCCGGATTGGTCATGCTGACGACGGATCCGACTTCATTTTTACCGAGGGACCGCGCGATCATCTGGTACATCACGGAATCCATGTCCTCTTTGAAATGGATATTGTAGACGTTTGCCCGGGTCACATTCTGGACAATCGAGTCATAGGACTCACCGAGACCGCCAAGCATGACCAGGAGAAACACGGAAAGGGCAAGAAACGGAATGGAAAGGATCCCTCCCATGATGGCCAGCTTGCTGGTCAGGTTCATATTCTCAATCATCGTCAGGAATCTGAGAAATGCCTTTCTTACCATAAGCGTCTCCTGTCTGATACCGTCCGGTCCACACCCGGTGGTGCAGCATTTGTTACGATTCACAGCCCCGGCTCCTGGCAGGACATTCTGTATTCCCGGGGCGTTGTGCCCTGCATCTTCTTAAAGGTGGAGCTGAAGTAGTGCGGATCCCGGTATCCGACCCGGTATGCAATCTCAGAGCTTCTCAGCTGCGTTGTTCTTAATAGCTCCTTCGCCCGCTCCATTCTCCTGCTGATCAGGTATTCAATAAATGTCATTCCCATTTCCTGCGAGAAGATGGAGGAGAAATGGTTCGGACTCATACCGATGGTCTGGGCGACGCGGTTCAGGGAAATGTCCTCGTGGTCAAAGTTTTCGTCGATATAGGTGACTGCCTCCCGAAGGATCCTGCTGTACCGCTTCTCCGTGTTGTGGTCTCTCAGAAGGATGAGTTCCTTCAGGTATCCCGTCAGGTACTCTCTTGCCTCCTCCACGGTGACACGGTTTTTGAGCAGCGTATTGATATCGCCGCATGTCTCGTCGATCTCATCCACCCTGCGTCCGAGTTCGCGGAGAAAGCGGACCATGGCGAAGTACAGGTCCATGGAAAGATAGGTCAGGAAAAGATAGGAACCCAGGTTCTTTTCCCCGATCGAATCAAACACTCCCTCCATGAACGGCTCGGCTTCTTCATAGGTACCGGTCTTGAGGTAATTCTCCAGCATTTTTCTGGAATTCTCGTTCATGACGGCGCCGCTGACATCCAGCTCAACGGGGATCTTCGGAACTTCCGGGACAAAGACGGCGGAGGAATCATGCAAGCTGGTCCCGTTTACATTCACACTTCCCTTTTCATCCGCGAAGGCCACCCTGTTCAGTCCGGTAATGAAACGCCAGGAAAAGGCTTTGTTTGCCGAATAATAGGCTTTTTCGATATCGCTGATCCGGTTGACCGTCTTCCCGACGCCGATGAACCAGGTATGATCCGGATCTGCCTCAAGGCGCTTTTTGAGACGCTCAAGCAGCTTTTTCTGCGTATCGGACAGCTCCTGAATGGAATTAGCGCTTCCGATCAGGGCAAAGCCGTTCTCATTCCGGTCGAAGAAAAACCAGCCGTCGATCTGCTCCGGAATGGAGGAAAGATCCGTGCGAAGCTCCTCATCCGGCATCGCATTTTCCTTTCCGTGAACGGTCATCAGCATCACAGCATAGTATCTGGCGGAAATATGGATTCCCAGATGATCCGCCATCGCGAGGATCTCGGAAAGAGACCGGTCGTTGGTGACAAGCGCACGGAAAAGAAGGTTTTTCTCCGCGTCCTTCTGCTCTCTTGCCAGCTCTTCGCTAAAGGCGCCTTCCGATCCTTCTCTCTCCTGCTCGATCTTCTCCTGGACCCGCCGGATGCATTCCAGGAGCTTTCCCGGCGGAAGCGGCTTGAGCAGATAATCCGTCACGCCGAGGGAAACCGCCTTCTGGGCGTAGACAAACTCATCATATCCGGAAAGGATGATGATCGCCGTATCCGGAAGCTCCTTGCGTACCAGCGCTGACAGCTCCAGCCCGTCCATGAACGGCATCTTGATGTCGGTCAGGAGAATATCCGGCCTGGTCTCCAGAATCATCGGCCAGGCAAGCTCTCCGTCACTCGCTTCCCCGACGAACTCGATGTCTTCCTTTTCCCAGTTAATCTGGCTCTTGATGCCGTCCCTCATTACGATTTCATCCTCAACCAGAAACAGCTTTACCATCTCTAAGCCTCCTCAGATCAGAAAATATTCCGCAATCAGGACAACCACGCAGCACAGGCTCGCCACCTGGAACAGGCTTGCGCCGAACCATGCGGCAAGAATCCCGGCTGTCAGAGCCAGAATTCCCGAGACGCTCGTCTGGGTCGATTCAAGAATGGCAGGAAATGTCATGACTGCCAGTGTCACGTAGGGCACGTAATAGAGGAATGACCTGAGAAAGGGAGACCGGATCTTCCTTCGGATGAGGGTAACCGGAAGCGCCCTAACCAGATAGGTCACGGCAAACATGACCAGAATGTACAGATTGATGCTGTTCATGATCCTTCCACCTCCCCGTCCATAGATTCTTCCTCCTCAGGCTGATGCGGGAAAAGAATCGCTGCTGATGCGGAAAGCAGGACCGTCAGGAGAATGATCCGGTTTCCCGAAGACAGGTTCATCAGATACGGGATTTTGGAAAACGCAAAGCTGGCTGCAAAACTGACAATGACGAGAATCAGGATCACTCTGTCCTTCCTGGCGGGAGGAATGATGACCGCAAGGAACATTCCGAACAATGCGACGCTCAGCGCGCTCACCAGGCGGACCGGCATCAGATTGCCGACCAGGATCCCGAGCGCGGTTCCTGCCGCCCACATCGGTGCTGCAGCCGCGCCGGCGCCGTAAGTATACCAGGGATTGAGATTCCCCTTCTGCCTGGTTTCGATCGCGAAGATCTCGTCCGTGATGAAGTAGGCAACACCCAGCCGGTGCAGCGGATGAAGATCGCAAGACAGCTTCTGGCTGATGGCGGTACTCATCAGTAGATAACGTGCATTGACGACCAGTGTGATCACGGCCATCTCATACAGGGGCGCGGCTGCGGCAATCACGGTAAATCCTGCGTATTCCCCTGCTGATGCAAGACAGAGGATACTGGCAAAAAAACCCTGCAGGGGGCTCAGGCCGGCGCTTCTGGCTGCCACCCCAAGAGCAAACGCGACCGCAAAGTAGCCCAGAGCGATGGGAATGCCGTCCCGAAAGCCCTGCCCGAACGCAGTTTTATTCTCTTCGTAAGCGGATATGATTTTGTTTTTCATGGCTGCTTTTCATGGTTGTACTTCGTGACTGCTTTTCACAGCTGTATTTCTTGATGTACTTCATTCCTGCTTTTCAAAGCTGTTTTATAGTAATTATTCAGCACCTCCTGGAATTGCTCATGATCCAGTCAGATAAGCTTGCTTATCTGACGGATCTGAGCGGTTCCAGGGGG
>CACXFW010000037.1 GCA_902767065.1 uncultured Lachnospiraceae bacterium
GAGGCTGCAGACCGGATTCTTCTGGAAATCGCGGGAAGCATCCGCGCATTGATTCATGAGCGTTCTCTTTACTGCCGCTGGGGCGCGGACCAGTTTGCCGCGTTTGCGTTGAAATCGGACATTTCCCCGGAGCTTCTGGAGAAGGAGATCCGTGATTCCATGCGATCCGGGGACAATCAGCGATTCAAATATCCCGTGGTGGTCCATGCGGGGTATTATGAGGTGAAGGAAAAGACCCTGCCGGTTTCTGTCATGGTAGACCGCTGCATCATGGCGATCGCGCAGGTGCACGATGATTATCAGAGGATCGTAAGCGTCTATGACGAGGAGCTTCGCCAGAAGCGGCTGTGGGAACAGCAGATCAATGCGGAGCTGGAGAATGCGCTGAAGGAGAAGCAGATCTTCCCATATCTTCAGCCGCAGTATAACAGTGAAAACGAGCTGACCGGCGCGGAGGTCCTGGTCCGGTGGCAGCATCCTTCCGAGGGATTTCTGGCTCCGTATCGGTTTATCCCGATTCTTGAGAAGAATGGGATGATTGTCAGAGTGGATACCTATATCTGGGAGGAGGCCTGCCGGATTCTGCGGTCCTGGAAGGGTTCTGAGAAGGAACGGCTTCATCTGTCGGTCAATATTTCACCGAAGGATTTTTATTTCATCGACATCTACGAGACCTTCACGATGCTGGTGGAGCGGTATCATCTGAATCCGGGCGTGCTGCATCTGGAGATTACGGAGACGGTCGTGATCAATGACGCTGCGGAGAATATCCGGACGATCAACCGGCTGCGGGAGTATGGCTTTATCGTTGAAATGGATGATTTCGGGAGCGGCTATTCTTCCCTGAATCTGCTTCGCGACATGCCTGTGGATGTGCTGAAGATCGATATGGCATTTCTCGGGAGGACGGCTCATCCGAGGAAGGCGGAAATGATCCTGAACAATATCATCGAGCTTGCGCACCGCCTGGACATGATCTCCATCGCGGAGGGGATCGAAATGAAGAACCAGCTTGATATGCTCAAGCAGATGGGCTGCAATGTTTTCCAGGGATATTACTTTGCGAAACCGATGCCGCTCGCGGACTTTGAGAAGCTGGCGGCATGACGGAGTATGCGGGGTGGACGCTGGCGACGTGACGGAGTATGCGGGGTGGACGCTGACGGCGCGGCGGAAAATGCAGAGTGGACAATGGCAGGGAGACGGTATGATGGATACAGTTACAACCGTCATGGCAGGCAAGGGACCTTCAGAGAAGAGGCCCACAAAAACAAGGGTATACACTGCCTCGGCAGAGTGTCTGACAGATCCTGAGCGCTATCAGAAGGCGTGGGAGCTTCTCCCGTCCCAGCGCCGGGAAAGCGCGGACCGGATGAAGATCGAGAGCGGAAAGAGGTTGTCTGCCGGTGCGGGACTGCTGTTGATGGCTGCGCTGGCAGACTATTTATATGAAGGGCAATACAGTGAGCGGGCCGGGACGGCAGAGGCCTGGCGCGGAGAGATCCTGAAGCTTAGACCTCTCAGGTTCGATGCAGGAGAGAAAGGAAAGCCATATCTTCCTGAGCAAAGGGCCGTTCATTTCAACCTGTCCCATTCCGGCAGCCGTGTCATGTGCGTCATGTCAGACCGGGAGGTCGGCTGTGACGTAGAGGAGATTGAGCAGAGAAGGGTGTCGCAGGTAATCCGCTGCCTGGCGGAATCCGAACAGGCGGCAGCGTCAGAATCTGCCGAGAACTTCTTCCGGATCTGGACGCTGAAGGAAAGCATTCTGAAGCTGAGCGGGGAAGGACTGGCGATTCCGCTCAGGTCATTTGAAGTCTCGCTGGATCCGCTGAAGGTCAGACAGAGCTTTATTCCGGGGCAGGTCATTCTGAAGGAGTACCGTGAATTCAGGGACAGCGCTTCCATCGGGACCGCCTCCTGTGGCGGAAACGAAAAGCGGTACTGCTGCTCCTGCGCGATAGAAGGGGGAGCATTGCCGGAGAGAATGACGCAGGTTGATCTGAGCCGGATCATTGGATAATGAGCGGAATGGAGATTAGCATGAAGGTAACGATTAAGGATCTGACAAAGAAGTTTCCCGGAAGGGGCCGGAAAGATCCCGAGGTGAC
>CACXFW010000038.1 GCA_902767065.1 uncultured Lachnospiraceae bacterium
TATCTCCAATTTCGGGATCTTTGCGTCGCCGGAGCGCCGTCTGGTCTTTGATATCAATGACTTCGACGAGACGCTTCCGGCTCCTTTTGAGGTGGACATCAAGCGCCTTGCCGCGAGCATTGAGATCTGTGGAAGACAGCGTGGATTCACAAAAGAAAAGCGCACAGAAGCAGTTCGTGACGCGGCCGCTTTCTACCGGAAGTCCATGGCGGAGTTTTCCGAGATGGGCAATCTGGAGGTGTGGTATAAGCACCTGGACATTGAATCCTATCTGAGGGAGAGTACACTCCTGTCAGACAAAAAGCAGCTCAGGGAAATCCGGGATACGATCCGTAAGTCCCTGTCGAAAACAAGCGAACGGGCCGTCAGAAAGCTGACGGAAACCGTGGACGGAAAGCTCCGGATTAAAAGCAACCCGCCGCTCATCGTTCCGGTCCGCGATCTGACCAAAGAGCAGAAGACCCTCTTTGATTTCCATCATGATCTGCGAAAAGCGATCGATCTTTACAGGAAATCTCTTTCCGTGGACAGGCAGATCCTGATTGACCAGTATGAACCGCTGGAAGTGGCTCATAAGGTGGTCGGCGTAGGAAGCGTTGGCAGGCAGGCATGGATCCTGATTATGATGGGGCGTGAAAATGGAGATCCGCTGGTTCTTCAGATTAAAGAAGCGGAGACTTCCGTTCTTGAAACGTATTATGGCGCGAGCTTGTATTCAAAGAGCGGCCAGCGCGTGGTTGAGGGCCAGCGATCCATTCAGACAGCCGGGGATATTCTTCTTGGCTGGGTCAGGCTGAAGATGCCATCCGGAGGCAGGAAAGACTATTATGTCCGGCAGATGTGGGACGCCAAAGGGTCCATCGATATGGAGACCATATCGGCAGAAGGGTATCATGGCATCTCGCTGGCATGTGCCTGGGTACTGGCCCATGCCCATGCAAAAACCGGAGACAGGCATGCGATCGCGGCATATCTGGGCAAGGGAGAAGCTTTTGAGAATGCGATGGTATCTTATTCCAGCGCATATGCCGATCAGAACGAGGCTGACTATGAGATGTTTCTGAAGATACAGTAATTGCCGCCGCTCAGGCCGGATCGCCGGATAGATCCGTACAGGCAGAGTGATGATAGACAGAGCGATCCCCGGAGAATCAAAAACCGGATGGGATAGAGCTAGGACAATAAACTGGAGGTAGAGAATGAGGAAGAATATTGGAGGAATCATGGGAAGGAAGCTCCTGTGTCTGGCGCTGTCCATAGCCATGGTCACGGGAAATGCGGCTCCGGCTGTCCTCGCTGCCGACACGAAGGCAGTAAAGGAGACCTCTTCCGCGCCGCAGCTTACCTGTGAGACAAAGACCCTGAAGCTGCCGGACAGCGGCAGGAGCATCGATGTAAAGCTGTGTCTGACACAGGAGGACTCCCTGATTCAGCAGAAGATCTTCACAGAGGATATCACGCTCGGCGGCGTCTTCAGGAATATGGAAGTGGAGGATGTCAGGAATGACCATAAAACGATCCTTCTGGATCTCAACGGCGTACCGGAGCTTACCGGTGCGGAGACTGGTGCACTGCTTCAGGGAACAGTGGAGTTTCCCGGCTTCCTGTTTGACTGTGATGAAAGCGTCACAGCGAGCGTTGACGTGATTAAAGCAGAAGGGAAGGCAGCGGAGGTGAGGCCTTATATCTATCCGCATCTTGACGGATTCCGTGTAGATGGAGATAAGGCGGAGATGATCATCGTGCTGCTGCCTATGCTGGGCGAGTTTGCCGAGGACTTCAGCGCGGAAGATATCAGCTTTGGCCAGGATCTGAGCGAAGCGAAGATCCGAAAGGGCAGAAAATCGGAAGACGGAAACTATGAATTCATCGCCGAGGTCCCGGTCACGGCAATGGATGTGGATGACGGTTATTCCTGCTTCGGGGGCTTTATCCTGAATGAGAACAGCATGATCAGCCCTGACGGAAAGCTATACGGGAAAAAAGTCTATGCCGCGGAACAGTTTTCGAAGGACTTAGCAGGCAGAGATCTGTCCCAAAACGATGTCAATACAATCAAAAGTATCGTAGGCGGATATGGCAATACGACTGCCGGAACGATCACAGGAGTTCTCAGTGGCGCAGGAACCGCGTTCACCGTGGGATCTACCATTCTGGGACTGGCCGGTGTACTTCCCACTGATGCCTCCCGCCATAAAGAACTCTTGAAAGCACTGGAGAATATTCAGAATAATCTCTATTATATTGAAGAAAAGTGCGATTATATGAGCGGTGTACTTGACGTACACACAAGAATGCTCAGCAAATTGAAAACTGATCTATATACGCTGTATATAGCAAACTTCGATCGCGAGCTTGATGATCTGAAGGATGAGATAAACCAGCTTGACAGATACCTTCAGAAGCCTGAAGTCCAGGAACAGATTGATGAGATTCTTTTGAAGCTTTGTGAGAAGTATCAGGTACCGCAGCCGAAGCCGAAGTCGAAGGAGAGGAAGCCGGGCGCGGCTGCCGGCCGGGACATCGATGAGGATCTGGTTGTGAATGATCCGGAATACTATGAATATGATTACGAAGCGGAAGAAGGCGGATATGCGGAAGATGCGATGGCCTTTGACGAGCTTCTGGCAACAGGAATGCTGTTCGAGGATGATAATGAAGCTGTACTGCTGCCGGATGCAATCAGTCCGGAAGGTGATCTGTACAGCGGCGCAGGGATGAAGGAGATGGAAGCATCCGGCGAAGCACATCCTGCCCAGGAAGCGGCTATTGCAGTCGACGGGCAGCCTTCTCAGGCAGAACCGGCAGCAGTCGAGGAGGAGCCTTCTCAGGCAGAGCCTGCGGCAGCCGAAAAGGAGACGAAAGAGGAGACGAAAGAGGA
>CACXFW010000039.1 GCA_902767065.1 uncultured Lachnospiraceae bacterium
AAGGCGGAAGTACAGCCGGCCTCTGAGAGCGAGACGGAAGCGTTGGTGCAGGCAGCCTCTGAGAGCGAAGGGAAGGTGGAAGTGCAGGCGGCCTCCGAGAGCGAGACGGAAGCGTTGGTGCAGGCGGCCTCCGAGAGCGAAGGGAAGGCGGAAGTACAGCCGGCCTCCGAGAGCGAGACGGAAGCGTTGGTGCAGGCGGTTTCCGGACGTGAGACAGAAACAGCAGCTCAGGAGGAATCTGAGACGGAAGACAGGACAGGCACAAAGGCCGCATCTGAGAGGGAAAGTGAAACAACCAACAGGCCGGAGCCTTGGAGCGGGCCCGTAGTATCCGTGAAGGAAGAATCAGAGAGCGAGAGCGAAGCGATCGTCATGTCCTGGACAGGGAGCGAAACAGAAGCCTCTGGAAACGGTGAGCCTGAGAGCGGGACACAGACCGGCGAAAAGGAGACGTCTGAAAGCGAGACACCGATCAGCGTAAAGAAGGCATCTGAGACTGAAACGCAAAGAACCATCGAGTCAGATGAGAAAAGTGAGAAAAAGACATCCATAAAGAAGGAATCTGAGCGCGGGAGCGAAACGGCCTTTCAGGCGGCATCTGATACGAAGGCCGGAATAGTGAAAAAGCAGGACGAAGAGAGCGGGCCTCAGTCAGAAGCGGAAGAAACAGAAGAAACGGAAGAAACGGAAAAACCTGCAGCAAAGGGGCCAGCTTCCAAATCACCGGCTAATCAGGAGACCAAAGCATCCGCCGGCAAGGAGACCGAAGCGGATCAACAGGAGAAAACCAGTCCGAAGACAACCGGAAGAATTACGACCAGCTCCACAGAGAAGACCGTAAAGGCACCGTCCGGCTCTGCAAAGAAGACAGAATCCGCGGCGCTTGCCGGATTTGGCGCCGAGACGGAGAAGGAGACCGGCACCACGGATACCGGAACGATAACCGTGATCAGCTCCCAGAGCGTGAAACGGGTCACGGCGCTTGTCAGCGGAGGCTCTTCATCGGGAAACAACCGTGCGTCCATCACGAATATGGACACCGGTACAACCATAGGAGATTACCATAATTCGGGCAGTACTCTGACCGCCTCTTCTGCGGCAGCCGGTGGATCCATGGACCCGGCGCAGAATACAGGAGATACGGACAGCTCGGGAGGGCTTGTCAGCGTCGGGGGCTATTCCGAATCCGGATGGGAAGAAACCGGCTCAGCGACAGGAAGCGAGGAGATCGAGATCATCGGCCCTGAGACTGTGGAGACGGCGCCGGCGCCCAGCCCGACTTACCGCACTGTCATCAGTGCCTGCAATATCCGGAGCTATCCGGACTATGGCGACAATGTGATCGGCGGCCTCGGCGGAGGAGAGACAGTCCTTTTCTACGGAGAAGAAGCCGGATGGTATAAGATCGAATACAATGGAATCGTCGGATATATCGGTCCCAGATTCCTGCAGTGAGAACCGGAGAGAAAAAACAGCGGCAAAAGGATCAGACCTTTTGCCGCTGTTTCTGTCAGCCGGCCACACAATCAAATCTATTGTGTATCCTGCGTGGCCGTATCTCTCCTTTTCCGGATCTTCAGATACTGCGCATGCCGCTCTTCCTTGCCGCGGACCACACGGATCAGTCCCCTCACATGCCGGGAAAACATGATCACGGCGAGGATCAGGGCCAGGATTGCGGCTTCCGTTGTACAGAAGAAGAAACACAGTACCGTGAACAGAGTCGTAATGACAACCGCACCCAGTGGAAGATATCCTGTCAACAATACCACCAGCATACCGGCAAGATCGGATATCAGGCCGTGAATGGGAGCAAAGAGAAAGATCGCCATACAGGTGACGGCGACGCCTTTTCCGCCCGAGAATCCTCTCCAGAACGGCCAGTTGTGCCCGAGAACCGTTCCAAGCCCGGCCCACAGACAGCTGATCTGGCCAATTGCAAGGTGCGGATCTGACAGATGCCTTCCGCCGAACAGGAACAGGCAAAGGAGGCAGGCAAGAAGCGTTTTCAGCAGGTCTCCGGCGAGTACGATCAGTCCCGGCTTCAGGCCGAAGACCCGCATGACATTAGCCATGCCGGGATTCCCCGAGCCGAACTCGGACGCGCTCCTGCCGGTCTTAAGACGGACAACGAATTCCCCGGTCAGAAGGCAGCCGAAAAAGTATCCGATCACCAGGCAGGCAAGGCGCGGCATGAAATTGACTACTACGGGAATCATGTCAGAAACCTCCCGCGCAGAAACAGAAGAATCATAAGCAGAATGAAGGCTGCGAGAAGACACAGAACCGTTTTCCTGACGGACGGACTCTTCGGAGGGGCTATGGGCGCAGCGCCGGACGTGATCTTAAGCAGCTCTTGCGCGCGTATCAGATTCTCCGGAGCGACCATGATCTCTTCCCCGAAGATCTCACCTTTGACCTGATAGATGTCCCTGACGCCTCCCTTCCGGAACGCATCGATCCCGTTTTCTTCCAGGACATGGAGCATTAAGGCAGCTTTGGGACCGTCAGGCGCATAGGCTGCCCTCACATACCCTTTTCTCCTGCTCTTTTCCTCCTTCTCAGACATGGCCGGGTCCCTCAACTGTACAGAGAGCCGAAATCGCGGAAGGGCCAGTAACAGAAGAGCGCCTTTCCGAGAATCTTCTTTCTCTGGACATAGGAAAAGGTGAGCGCTTCCTCCACATTGTCCGTAACCCCTTCCTTCAGGGCAAGGCTGGGCCAGTAGCGGGCGTCGGAGGAATTGTTCCGGTTGTCTCCGAGCATCAGATAGTGATCCTCGGGAACGTCAAACCGATAGCCGTCATTTTCAACGACCCAGGTTCCGTTGATATAGTCTTCCTCGAGTTTATCCCCGTCAATATAGACAGCGCCGTCTTTAATCTCCACGGTCTCTCCGGGCAGGCCGATGACCCTCTTGATAAACTTGGTATTCAGACCCTTTGCCTCATCAATCGGGTACTTGAATACGACGATATCGCCGCGGGCGGGATCGTTGAACCAGTACAGAAATCTCGCGCCAATGATCCGGTCTCCCGTCATGATCGTTTTTTCCATCGATCCGGAGGGGATGGTAGCATTGATGATGATGACGTTATCAATGAAAAGGGCGAGAACGACTGCGACCACAATCACCTCGACCCAGCTCAGGATTTCTGCTCTCACCTTTTTCTTCTTTTCCTCATTCGACTGCTGCGGTGTGTTTTCTTCGTTTTTTTTCTCAACGGACATCGTCTGTCCTCCTGTCTGCATCATGGTTTCACGATGGTAAATGAAAATAGGACTCTTTTATTTCAGACAGTATACCACGCTGTCCCTTCCACCCGCAACATGTGCATTTCACCGCTGGTTACATTTCGTTACAGTTAACACCCCGCGTGGACTTTTCGTTTTGCGCAACATTGCTCACCCCTTGTTTTTTGAAGGGCAAACTGGTATGATAAAGACAAATCGATATCGTATATTTGTATTGAAGAAACGGTTTACCCGACTGTTCATGATATAAAACAGTATGGAAGCAAGGGGAACAAGGGGGATGAGATTATGAGGAAACGTATCAGGACCATCACTGTGGGCTTGACGGCATCGGCTCTTGTACTTGCAGCCGCGACAGGCTGCGGGCAGGTCCGGCAGGAGAATCCTGGCCAGAGCGAGAAGACGATCGTCCAGACGGAAGCAGCTCCGCCTGCAGTGACGGAAGCACCGGTTGAGATTCAGACAGAGGCGCTTCAGACCGAGCCACAGACGCAGCCACAGACGCAGCCGCAGACGCAGGCACCTGAGACCCAGGCACCGGTTCCCGAGACGCAGGCACCGGTCCCCGAGACGCAGCCTCAGACCCAGGCGAGCGCGCCGCAGAGTGCGGCACCGGTTACGCTGAGTGAAGAGGAGGAGCTGAATCAGCTCTATGAATTCTCGGAGGGAGAGATCGGGACCAGGTTCGCCAACGCGGATATCAATGTAAGAACCAGTCCTTCGGCGGACAATGCGGATAATATTGTTTCAAGCCTTGATAAGGGGGAAGAAGCAACGATCATCGGCGAGACCGCAAACTGGTACGAGATTTTCAAGGCAGAGGACTCTGTCAGCGGCCTGACGGATCTGAAGGGATTTGTCATGAAGGCGTATGTGTCCGACACCTATGAAGAAGCGATGGCGGCACAGCCGGCCCAGACTGCAGCGCCTGCGCAGGAAGCGAGTGCTGAGCCGGCTCCTGCGGAAGCTGCCCCTGCCGCACCGGCACCGGAAGCTCCTGCCGAGACGCCGCAGACCAGTGCCCCGGTAAGTACGGCATCCGGTCCGCAGGTTACTGTGACCTCTGACGCGAATATCCGCGCAGAGGCAATTGATACAGGGAATGTGGTCGGCGTCGTGAATGCCGGTACGACTGTCACACAGATCGGTTCGGCCGATGGCTGGGTGCAGGTGGATTACAACGGAGTCCAGGGTTACATCAAGGCAAGTATGGTAAGCGGCTGATCCGCAGAAGGAGATACCGGGGCCGGTACATGAAGCAATGTGCCGGCCCTTTTGTACCAGCGGGGCCGCTGTCAGAGCTTGCGTGGATGATGGCGGTGTGTTACTATTGGGAATATTTTGACCGGAGATGCTCCGGCCAATGACAGGAAAGCAGCTGAAGCTGCCCTTAAGGGAACAGCTTCGAGGCGCCAGGTGCCCGGATGCGGTTTTGCCGGCGGCAGAACTGCCCTGAAAACGAGATACAATCATGAATGCCGGAGCAGACTGGCTGGAACCGGAGGGTTCGCAATGAAGAGAATCAGGTGGATCCATATCGTGCTGATTGTGGCAGCAGCGATCTGGATGACAGGCTGTGGCCAGGACCGCAGTGTCAGTACACAAGAGCAAGCACAGGAGAGCGAGACACAGGCCAGGGAAGAAAAGCAGACGAATGCCCCTGTTGTTCAGAGCAGGCAGGAGTCCGAAAGCGAGTCTGAGACGCAGAAGCTGATTACTTCTGTGGAGTATACATCAAAGGACGGTACGATAAAGATTACGCTTCCTGATAATACCTGGAAGGTAACGCAGGACGCAGACGAGATGAGAGTGTTTTCTTCCGGCAGCGACGCGATGATCAATATCGTGCACGCAAGCACGGAATCCGCAATGAAGACCCTTTCGATTCAGAAGACGGAGGAAGAACTGGATCAGGCGCTTACCAGGCAGTATTCGGATGCGAACGCCTATGAGATCCAGAGCTTTGAGACGAAGAAGGTGGACGATGTTGAGATCTACCGGTATGTAGTCAGGTATAATGCAACCGCACGCATGTGGGCTTACTCTGTAACCTACGGGATTGTTGCCCCGGATCAGGCATATGTGATTACCGGGACGGTCACGGATGACAACAGCGCGCTGCTGAAGGCCGTGGAGGATTCTGTCGACAGCTTTACAGTGCTTCGGGATGAAAAGCTGAAGAATATCACCGCGATGACGACCGTGGCAGGAACCCCTGATACGGGAGAGACCACCGGCAAGAAGACGGCTGCGGCCACGACGGCCGGGCAGGCGAATTCCTCGCAGCCAACCCAGACCAGTTCGGTTATGTATGCGACGGATATCGTGAACGTAAGATCCGGCCCGGGAACGGACACGGAGATTGTCGGCGGATTCGCGCCGGGCAACAGTGTGACAGTGATCGGAGAAAAGGATGGCTGGTACCAGGTAGAAGCGGACGGACTGACCGGATATATCCGGAAGGATCTTCTGAGCGCGACACAGACTGCCCAGACGGATCAGAACGGACAGATCGTGCAGACAGGAACAACGACGCAGCAGCAGTCTGGTACTGCTCCTGTGGATGATGTAGCGTACGGAGAGAGCGCGACGGCGACGAATTATGGGTCCGCAGTCACGATGTATACGGCAGACGGTGTGAATGTCAGGTCACAGCCCAGCACAGGATCGGACGTCAGCACAACGCTGGGACTGGGAACCGCTGTATCGGTCATCGGTGAGACAGACAACTGGTTTGTGGTATCGACCGGTTCAGGCACCGGATATATTTCGAAGTCGTTGCTCAGTTCCTCTGCACCGGCCGCATCTTCGTCATCCGGACAATCCACAGATACGGGTTCTTCATCTTCAGCCGGAACGACGAGCGGTACGGATACGTCTTCCTATAGCAGCCCGGCGAACACGACGGCGGGCAGCAGCGGGTATCTGTCCGGTGTTGTGACAGGGTCTTCCGGTGACAGCATCACTGTCGAGGGTGATGACGGCAATACCTACAACATTTACACGGGAACTGCGGAGATCGCGGCATCTGACGGGATTTATTCCGGATTGTATGTGAATGTCGGATACACCGTGAATGAGGATGGCTCGATCACAGCATCCGCTGTGACAGGCTGAAGAAGAATCAGAGGAGAAAAGCTGCGTTGTAAGAGCAGCTTTTTTCCTGCAGCGGAACTTTCACGAAGTAAAGCTATACAGTTATGAAGTGAGCAGCCGGGCCGGCGGCATCGCCCTCTGGCAGCAATCCGGCAACGGCGGGAGAAGCAAGTGCACAGGAAATGAGGTACCAGGGATGAACCGTGGCAATATATTCCACCTGTACGGTTGGATCGCTTTTAGCGATCCAACTCCACCTCCTCATTCGCAAAACCCGCGCTTCGCGCTTCTGCGGCTGCT
>CACXFW010000040.1 GCA_902767065.1 uncultured Lachnospiraceae bacterium
GACGTATCTGAAAGTTTTGACATCCTCTCTCCTTTTCCAGAACAGCCATATAATAATGCCTCCAAGAGCAACAAAAGGAATGTTTCGGATGATTCCCCACAACACAGAACTATCATTCTGAAACCATCCATTCTGAGGCAAAAGGCATAGCAGGATTCGGACCGCTGTCAATATATAGACAACAATACTCAGTTTCCCGTCTTTTCGTTCCTCATACCGTACAAGCCACAGGCGATACATCAGCAGATAGAACACCGTCATGGAAATGGAAGTCACGAGTTTCCCTGCTCCCAGCCAGACGGTGAAATCTGCGTCAGCAAAATAGTTGAGTACACGGGGAATGAGATGAAAAGCATCCCCGCAGCCCAAAATAAGAATCGCACTGCCCATCAGCCTTCCGGAAGTATCCCTCCTTCTGTATAAGATGCATACTCCCATTGCAATGGCATAAATCAAATAGATAATATCAAATATGCTTTCCCCGTATTTCATAGTTCCACGCTTTTGAGTCATCCAGTATTCTTCAGAGAAAGTATATCATATTGTCTCATGGAGAATCACCTGCTGAATCGGTTTTCATACCCTTTCCACATATTCCAGGCAGACCCAGCCGTTCCGCTTTTCAGCATAGGCCTTTAGCAAGCCCCATCCATCCTGCTCATCCACGATGGTGTAGATTCCGACAGGTATGAACCCATTGCTGATGTAGTGCGTCCCAGGTCCTCTGCGGAAGTTGAGGTTATCGATTGAGACCCTCACAAAGTAAGGAGTAAACTGCGCTTCTTCCTCCGGGTACACCTTCTTTCCATCCTCATCAAAAACGGAATATCCCTTATTCTGTCCGACACAGAGGATCGCGTTTTCAAGAACAGTGAAGGCTCTGATCTGCGAGTCTTTGTCGCTCCAACTTTTACGTACTCTATAGTACTTCACCTGCTCTGCAGTTTTTTTCTCTTCTTCAGCCGGCTTGGGAGTGCTGCCATCATACTTATCCAGACCGTATCTCTGGATGATGTCGCAGATCTTGGATACATACTTTGTATCCGTGGCATATCCTCCATTCTTGATGATCGTGATCGCAGTCCTGTAGTCCTTCGCCGCTGTCAGGCCTCCATACCGCTTCCTGTTCCCGTTCTTCGCTCCCAGAAGATATGCGCTGTGGTCCTTAATGGAATCCTCAACACACGGATACTTCCTGAAATTCGCAGCTATCGTATAAAGGTTTCCTTTCCCGTCATCCTCCTGCGTCTTTTTCAGATAAACGTCCACACCGTTCCAGGTGGATCCCGGCCATTCATTCCCGGAAAGGTTCTCTTTCATTCCGAAGCAGTTGTTTGCGTTGACCGCCAGATCTGTCCCGCAGTATCCGGACTCCAGGATCATCTGTGCGGTAGAAACGGAAGGAAGGATACCTGATTTGTCCGTCCTGTAAACCAACTCCAGCATCGCTTCCGCTTTTGCCGCTTCCGGTCCGAGCGAATGGATCTCTCTTGCCTGTGTGGATCCAGTCTTTTTCTCCGCTTCATAAACACATTTTCCCTCATAATCGAATACCTTACATCCATACCGATCTGCGGTAGCTTTTGCGTTCTCCAGCTTTTCATCAGCCTCTATCTGCCCTAAGCACTCACCATTCTGCCAGTCCGTTCCGACACGGTACCACTGGATCTTTCCGGATCATAACCGGATTTATTCCTCCGGCAAAAACTCAAGAATCTCATCAGCCTGGAGAGTGTCCGTTCGCCTCTCCTTAGCGCCAGACAAATCGCGGATGCCGTCGCAGAGCCTGGCGCAATCTGCGCACAGCTGCCCGTGTTCCTCCCGGACGGTCGCTAAATCTCCGGCGTCGGCAGCGGCCTCCAGTCTGGCCGCTGCTTTTGACAGCGCCGTCGCTCCGACCATTTTCGAGATGCTCTTCAGCGCGTGGGCAGCGGTGGCATAAGCGTTCCAGTTTTCCTGGTCGAAGGAGGCACACAGGTCGTCCAGCTTTCCCGTGGCGCTCTGCGCGTATTCGACCAGCATCGACCGATAGATCTCCGAGTCGCTTTGGCAGTATCGCAGGCCGACATGCGGGTCGATTCCAAGCGCACGCAGGTCTTCAAATTCACCGGCGGTCCCGGCGGCTTCCCCTTCGCCGACGGGTTTGCCTGCGGTTTCGACCTGCACCTTCCCGGCGGGCAGGTATTTAAGAAGCATTCTTTCGAGCGCTTGCGTGTCGATGGGCTTGGTCAGGTAATCCACGAAGCCCTCCGCGAGGTAGCGCTCCCTGGCTCCGCTGACGGCGTCGGCGGTAAGGCAGATGAAGGGCGTATCGCGGTTCGCGCCGTCAGGCTGCGCATGGATCCGGTGCATCGCCTCATTGCCGTCCATCTCCGGCATGCGCTGATCCATCAGGATCAGGTCATAGCGGATCCTCTGACACAGCGATATGGCTTCCGCGCCGCTAACGGCCGTGTCGATCCCGATCTCTGTGTTCTTGAGCAGATTGACCGCCACGGTCAGGTTCATTCGCGTGTCATCCACGACCAGGACACGGGCGTCCGGCGCGTGGAAGGATTCCCTGTATGCCTCGGTTTCCCTCAGGTTCCTTCGGTATTTCTCTTCGAAATCACCGACGGGCTCCGTACTGACGACCTTTTGAGGCAGGGTGATGGTAAAGGTCGAACCCTCGCCGTATACGCTTTGAACCTCGATGGTGCCGCCCATCATTTCAAGCAAATTGCGGGTAATCGCCAGACCCAGACCGGTGCCCTCCACTGTACTGTTGCGCCGCAGATCGGCGCGCTGGAACTTGGTAAAGAGCTTTCCTATGTCTTCCTGTCTGATGCCAATGCCCGTATCCGTCACGGATATCCTCAGGCAAACGCTCTGGTCCAAAGTCGTGCGCGCCTCTTTGTCGATGCAGATATGCAAGCGGAC
>CACXFW010000041.1 GCA_902767065.1 uncultured Lachnospiraceae bacterium
AATCAGATGTGACAGCTTTCTCTCCTATGATAAATTAGTCGCCCATATTGTACAGCAGAAATGTCTTCCGGAAGAATGTTATCACATTCAGTATCAGTCACTCAGATATAGAACTGTGAATACTCTACGAAGAAGCTGTGGAAACAGATGTTTGTTATACACGCATGAAATGCCAGTTTTTGGGATTCTTTTTATAATCCCTCATAAGTCCGAAAGGAGCCACACCATACATCCATTTCTCATCTGTAATGTCATCAAAGAAATAATAAGGCCCACCCACACCAATACAAAGACTATTATAATCTCCCGGACAGATAATCGTGATATGGTAAAGTTCCTTTTCCAACCATACATAGCAGCCGTGATTGTCCCGGTAAGTCTTTCTACTATACCTTTTTTTAAGCTTCCTGGTAACTGTGACTTTCGGATTACTTCTCGCTTCTTTTACCTTTTCATTAAATTCAGCTTCGTTGTATCCGTAATCATCTGCCGGATCCCATTCCCAGTCATCATGCTCTTCCCAGTCAAGATTTCTTCCGTTGTTGTAATCAAGAATAAAGCAGAATGTAGCACCTCCAACAAAGTCTTCACCTAATTGATTCATTCTCCGAATCATCTTATGGACCTCAGTCTGAGAAGGCTTATAGCACTGACTATCAAAAAGGATATCAAAACTGACTGTCATCATGATCCCCTGTTTCTTCTTTTTGAATTTCGTGATTCGGATATCAACAGGTTTCATTCCAACTCCCAGATAGATTGACTTAACGCGAATTGTTTTATTCGGCTTAAGGTCCCATTTCACGTTTGTTTCATTCATGGGAAAGCTTACAGCAGCCTGAGACACTAATGATACAGAAAGGAAAAATACGATTACAAGAAACAGGCTGATTGATTTCTTAATTACATTACATTTCTTATTCATTAGTATTCTCCTTCATCAAAATCAAGTGTTAATGCTATCAAATAATATAGGCTCATATCTTTTCTTATCATAGAAACTGTCTCTATAAATTAGTTTGATGTTGTCCTTTTTTTGAGTCTGACTAGAATCTTGACCCCAAATCTGTTTATGTCTGTTATGATAGTCTCTGGCTACTGGAATTACTGATCAACAGGCAAAAAACCGACGAATATCCTGACGTAAATTGTGAGCTCACAAAACACAATGCATCCATTGGTCTCACTCTTTTTTCGTTCTTCACTTGATACTATCTGCAACTATACAGTAAGCCCCGCTCACATCAGCGTCTCTTCATTCTCCTGAAACAGCTTGTCATTTATCTCATACAGATCCATTCCATGGGTGATCCCGTACGCAATCACGGCGTCTCTCCGGTACCTGGCATAAAGCATGGCATTCCGGTTTCTGCGCAGCAGTTCCTGGCAATCCTCCAGTGAAATGCGCAATCCGATACACAGGCACAGGAGTCTGTTCCGGGACGGCCTTCTCCTGCCGGAAAAAATCTGGTGGAGATACACTTCACTCGTATAAGACTCCCTTGCAAGTGCAGCCTTGGACATTCCGCTTTTATCCAGCGCATGCGTCAGAAGATCTGTAAAAGCCGTATCTTTAAAGCATTCCTCCTGTTCAGACAGAAAACTGTCCAGAGAAGGCGATCTGCGAAGTTCTGTCTCAAGTTCATCGGTGCTGAGCGTCCGATATTTTTCATCCTGCATAGGCAACTCCTTTCGTACCGTTCATGTTTATACATCTATCATTATTGCATATTTCCATATCTGAACAATATGCAAAATGCATCGTGTTTTGAATGGATTTTTAGCACCGGATACAATTCTGTGCTAAACTATATCCATGGACAGATTATACGAATATATGGAAAACTACATCCGGGAATGCTTTGTTGTAGAGAAGACACTTCGTCAGACTTCAGAAGGTGTTGTTCAGAGACTTTGTCACAAGACAAGCAGGAAACTCTATATACTTCACAGGTTCCAGGGA
Organism: uncultured Lachnospiraceae bacterium; assembly: GCA_902767065.1. Taxonomy (GTDB): domain Bacteria; phylum Bacillota; class Clostridia; order Lachnospirales; family Lachnospiraceae; genus Porcincola. The sequence goes on from CACXFW010000041.1 coordinate 1,964, forward strand.
GATTCATCGGCGGTCAGGAAACTGATCGGAGTCAGATGCGAACACCTCCCTTGTATCTATGAAGTTGCCCAGAATGAAAAGCAGGTAATGGTGCTGGAAGAGTTCATTCCCGGTGATACTCTCTCCTTTCTGTGTCAGGGCATTACCCTGGAATCAGAACAGGTACGCGGGATTGTACTTGACATATGCGATGCACTGTATATTCTGCATTCAAAAAACCTGGTTCACCGTGATGTCAAGCCTGAGAATGTCATTGTCTACGGTGACAGAAGTGTGCTGATTGATTTCAATACGATACGTAAGGCATCCCCGCAGAAAACAGGTTCCAGCGATACACGCGTCCTGGGCACACTGGGCTACGCACCGCCCGAACAGTATGGTCTCTCTCAGACAGACTGTACCGCGGATATCTATGCACTCGGTGTGATGATCAATGTACTTCTCACCGGAAAGCATCCATCATTAAAGCTTGCCGACAGACATTGGGGACGTATCGTTACAAGATGCACCATGACCAGCCCGGAAAAACGTTATCAGACAGTGCAGGCGATCCGGGAAGCATTATAGAAAAAGCAGGGATTGATATGAGTGAAAACAAAAGCCGTTTGAACAGATGCATTCACTGTGGACATGAGCTCCCGGATGAAGCGTCATTCTGCCCGTTCTGTGAGATGCCGCAATCCAGCGCCGTCCATCTCCAGGCTCCCCGTACAAAGCGCAGATTTCTTGTTGCGATCCTGCTCGCCCTGCTGACAGTAGCAGTCATAATCTGCGTATTATTGTACAACCACCTTCCAAAGACATATAAAGGAAACAATCACGTTTCCTATCCTTTTCACGGCCGGACAATTGATGTGATTGCGTCGTTTGATCCTTTTCAGGAACTCGATAAAACAGTCAGTGAAGAGAAATCGATCCGGATACCGGAAGGCTCATCCGACGCGCATCCTCTCTGGCTGAGCGCATTTGGCAGTGATTCCACCGAGCTTTATGATTTATTTGCCGGGGAGATTGAAAACTGCAGTATTCAGGCGGTTCCTTTGATTGTACAGACTAAAGAAACCCAGGCGGATACCTCTAACCAGAAGGCAGGATACGCTGATACAAGTGAAAAAGCAATGTCTTCAGTTCCAGCAGCCATGGAAATCAACGGCCCCTATCCGGTCGAGGATCCTTCTATCAATGCGCTCTGGTCTGCTGATGTCTACTTCTCTCCGGAGAACGGGACAAATGATCTGAACTGGACAATCTCTATGAAAAACGGAGATACCATTCAGCTTACCCAAAGACTCACCTGCAGCGCCATGCCGTCAGTCCGTCTGAATTATAAAGACACTCCTCTTGAAACCGTAGAAGATATCCGGAAAGCAATTCAATCTGTGGACAATGAGACGGTACTTTCCCTTGAACTTCCTCCTGTCACATATGACGAGCCGCTGATTCTTTCTGACCGTGCTGTAAAGCTGTATGGATCTTCAGATGACTCGCAGCGGACTGCGTTCACGGATACCATCGAGATAAACACCCGGATCCCGGATCCTGTAGAATTGATCAATATAGATTTTAAAGGAAACGGCGGAACAGGAGTTCTTGCACATGAGACTGTCCTGGTTCAGAACTGCACCTTCTCCGGCTGGGACATCGGTGTTGATGCGCAGGAAGGCTCCTGGCCGAACATTGAAAACAGCACATTTGATAATAACGGTACCGGGCTGCGCTTTAATTCCTCTTCTTCCTCTTCGTCCAGTGACGGCTGCTATTTTACTCGTTTCACAGGCAACGGTATCGGCGCCCATCTGGTCCGGGTGCCTTTCGACTGGGAATTCGGGTTTCCGGAATGCACATTTGAAGGAAATGGAGAAGATGTGAAACGTGGACTTTGAGATAACTGAAAAAGACTGCCGCATCGATTAAGATGCGGCAGTTTTTTCTCTCTTAATCAAACTGTCTGCGGGATCACTCCTCCGCTGACACTTCCTCCGGAAGAATGTCGCCAATGGCGGTCGCCATATCATCATGCTTCGGCGCCGTATCCTCAAGCGCCTTCATGCTCAGGGAAATCTTATGGTCCTGACCGTTGAAATCAACGACCTTCGCCTCGATCTCCTGTCCGACCTTCAGAACATCAGACGGCTTGTTGACATGCTCACGGGAAATCTGGGATACATGCAGCAGAGCGTCAACGCCCGGCTCAAGCTCGACAAATGCGCCGAAGTCCGTCATACGGGCAACGCGTCCGCTGACAACCGTTCCGGCCGCATACTTCTCAACCGCGTTCAGCCACGGATTCTGTCCCGGGAACTTCATGGACAGAGCAATCTTCTCTCCATTGATGTTCTTGATCAGGACAGTGACTTCCTCTCCAACCTTGAAGACCTTCTTCGGGTTCTCAACATGGCCCCAGCTCATCTCCGAGATATGAAGCAGGCCGTCCGCGCCGCCAAGATCGATAAATGCGCCGAAATCCGTCACATTCTTCACGACGCCTGTCACGGTATCGCCGATATGGATGCGCTCGAACAGCTCCTTCTGGAGTTCCTTCTTCCGCTCCACGAGAATCTGCTTGCGGTCGCCGATGATGCGATGCCTGCGCGGATTGAATTCGGTAACGACGAACTCAATCTCCTGTCCGTTGTATCTCTCCAGATTCTTCTCATAGGTATCAGATACAAGAGAAGCCGGAATAAAGACACGCGCCCCGTCAACAACAGCTACAAGGCCGCCATTCGGAACCTGAACAACCGGAGCTTTCAGGATCTCGTGGTTGTTGAACGCCTCCTCAAGACGCTTGTTGCCCTTCTCGGCAGCAAGTCTCTTGTAGGTAAGAAGCGTCTGGCCTTCCCCGTCATTAACCTTCATGACCTTTGCTTCCATGGTATCGCCAACCTTGACGACCTCGGTCAGGTCAATGCTGGAATCATTCGAATACTCATTCTTCGTGATGATTCCGTCAGACTTACTGTGGATGTTCAGGATGATCTGATCCGGCGTAACGTCAATCACTTCGCCCTCAACAACCTCACCGGTGTGAATAGTCTTGCTGTAGTCATTCAGCATCTGCTCAAAATTGTCTTCCGACATAGGTTTGAAACCTCCTCGATTAATATGTTTGGGGTGGATGCCCCTGCTGAGA
>CACXFW010000042.1 GCA_902767065.1 uncultured Lachnospiraceae bacterium
CGATGCCACCGCATCGCCTCATTCGTCCGCCTTGTCAGCGGCTTTTCGTTCAGCGTAAAATGTCTAAGCAATTGGAAAGTGTTACACTATAAAACGCAGGGATCATCCGGCGTACAGGGCAAGGGATCACGGTTGAAGAAAAAGAAAGAGGAAAAGGGCGTGAGCTCCATCTGGAGCAGGGCCTTCAATTACTGGAAAACGAATTATTCGGTGAGGCTTGCGGCCATCACCGTCATTGTCATGTTTTTAGTGGCGGTCGCATTCCAGCAATACCTGCAGAACCAGTATCTGAAGTTCCTTGCAGCCTCCAGCGCCCAGTCCGACAGCATGGTTCTGGATGTGGAGAGCGACACCGTCTCCAGGGAACTGCACAATGACATGCAGACCGGGGCGACGGTCTCCCTGGACCAGGATCTGGTCAGTGCCGCGCACTATTACCTGGCGGACACTGACGATATGGGTGCGATGCTGACGCTGACAAATTCCATTGAGAGACTTGTCAGAAGGAATCTGCCTGAACTGGTGAACATCGCGCTTGTGACACCGGACGCCGGGATCCTGATTCAGAAAAACCGGTCGATCTACAACCAGTATTCCGAAAACAGCCTGTGGAATGAATCCAACAGGCAGGAGCTCTTCGATCTGTGCAGGATGCTGGAGGAGCAGCTGAACCGGGATACGGTTCCAAGGGCCGCCGTCTCAACCGTTCCGAACGCATTTACCTTATCCACGAACAATGCGAAGATCAGCACCACCCGGGATCTTCTTCATATTGCATACGGCCTGCCAGGCAATCAGAGAAACGCGGAGAATCTGGAGTGCATCCTTGTTTTTTCCTTTACGCTCACCAGTGTGACGGACTTCTTTGAGAAAACCTCCGCCCTGGATCACGATTATACAAGCGCCTGCATTACAGACGGCGAAGGAAGGATTCTGTACGCGCAGAATGAATCCTCCCTGAACCGGAACCTGAGCGAGATCAATACGCCTCACACGAAGCTGCTCACCAGAAAGATCGGGGACTGGGACTGGTCTTTGAATCTTCTTCTGGATCTGAATGCCATGAAGGCAAGTGTCAATCTGCAGTACATGAGGGGCGTCTGGATCTTTATGATCGCGATCCTTATGATCTGTGTGCTGCAGCTGGTTCTTACAAACCGTGAGCTCAGGGCGATCCGCAGCATCGGAAAGGCGATGAAGCTGGTGGAGCAGGGGGTCTGGAAGACACGGATCGATGTAAAGGGGAATGATGAGATCTGGACGCTCGCCCGCAATTACAATGACATGGCGGACGCGCTGGAAGAGTGGCGGGAACTGAACAGCCGGCAGAATGAAGAGAAGCTTCAGTCTGTCCGGCAGACGGCGGATGCGCAGATGCATGCCCTTCAGTCTCAGATCAACGCACATTTCCTGTGCAACACGCTCAACGCGATCAACATGAGCGCAATGGAGCAGGGCAATGAGGAGGTCTCCTACATGCTCCGCATGCTTTCCAATATCATGCGGTACGCGTATTCCAGGTCATTTGAGGAGGTGACGCTGGGCGATGAAGTCAGATGGGTCAGCCAGTATCTGGCGCTGCAGAAATTCCGGCTGATGGACGTCTTCAATTACAAGGTCGATTTTCCGGAGGAATACCTGGAATGGCCCTGCTGCAAGCTGTTCCTGCAGCCGTTCCTGGAGAATTCCATCCGGCACGGATTCGCGGAGAAGCAGAGCGGGTGCTTTATCAGCGTCACCGGCAAGATGGAAGACGGCCGCATGAAGATTGTGATTGAGGATAACGGATGCGGCATGACAAAAGAACAGCAGGAGAAGGTGGAAGCCGTACTCGACTCTGACGCTTCCATGCACATGGAAGGAACCGGCATCGGCATCGAAAATGTCGCGGCGAGGCTTCGGATCTATTACGGAAGCAAATTATCCATCACCTTCCACAGCGAAGAAGGCGCAGGAACAAGGTTTACGATCCTTCTTCCGATCCCCGAAACTCTTGAGGCGGAGGAAGAATAAGGAGGATTCTCGTGAAGATACTGGTGGCGGAAGATGAACAGCGCGCGAGGGAAGGCCTGTGTGAACTGATCTCGTCTCTGGGAGAGAAATACCAGATTATCGGAAGCGCGGTAAATGGCAGGGACGCTCTTGCCATGATTCAGGACATGCAGCCGGATGTCGTGTTTACGGATATCAAGATGCCTTATATGTCCGGGCTGGAGCTGATCCGGGCGGCAAGAAAGCAGCGGCTGGAGACACGGTTCGTGCTTACCAGTGCCTACGCGGAATTCGAGTACGCCAAGGAGGCCATGAAGCTGGGCTGCGACGACTATATCCTGAAGCCTCCGATGCGCTCGGAGCTTCAGAAAACGCTGGATAACGTGGAACACATCCTGAAGTACGGTTCCAGACAAGAGCAGAAGAACGACAGTCTGGAGCAGCAGTACCCGCAGGCGCACAAGCTGGTGCGAAGGACGCTGCAGATGATTGAAAGCGGTTATAAGGGAAATCTGAATCAGCAGTATATCGCGCAGCAGCTTGAGGTCAGTCCGGAATACCTCAGTTATCTGTTTGCCCGGGATATCGGAATCACCTTCGCGCGGTTCATCCGGGAATACCGGATCCGCCAGGCAGCCAGGCTTCTTCGAAAAGGCACGTCCACTGTGAAAGATGTGGCTTACGAGACAGGCTTCACAGACAGAAAGTATTTCTGCAAGGTCTTCCATGAAGTGATGGGAGAGAGTGTATCGGAATACATGAAGCATCTGTGATGGTATCTGTTCAGCGCCTCCAGGCTTTGCGCCACGCACCTAAGCTGCCCATCCTCCGCCTGACGCGAAGGCGGTCACCCGGAGGATGGGCAGCGCCAGGAGTGCTGCCGGAAACAGCGTGATACGGGACATGTGCAAACAAATAATTGAACAGAATAGCGCTTTTAGCCTTAAAAATTTCCGAAAACGTAAATTTTTCGGAATTTTTTTGCGTGATAGTGTTGCACACACAATTTACTTCGATATATAATAGCCGCGTTGCCGGAACGGTTTGCAGAGTGTGAACCACAGCGGCAGTTATGCAGTAGCCAAGGAGGTATACAAGATGTCCTATGTTGATGAAGTCTATGAACGCGTAGTCGCTCAGAACCAGGCACAGCCGGAGTTTCATCAGGCGGTGAAGGAGGTTCTTTCCACGCTTCGCCCGGTGATCGAGGAGAATGAGGAGGAATATCGCAAGGAAGCGCTGCTTGAGCGCATCACGACGCCGGAAAGACAGGTTCTGTTCCGTGTTCCGTGGGTCGATGACAAAGGCCAGGTACAGGTGAACAATGGATTCCGTGTACAGTTCAACAGTGCGATCGGTCCGTATAAGGGCGGCCTGAGATTCCATCCTTCCGTAACGCTCGGAACAATCAAGTTCCTCGGCTTTGAGCAGATCTTCAAGAATTCCCTGACGGGTCTTCCAATCGGCGGAGGCAAGGGCGGTTCTGATTTTGATCCCAAGGGAAAGAGCGACAGAGAGGTGATGGCATTCTGCCAGAGCTTCATGACGGAGCTGTACCGTCATGTCGGCGCGGATACGGACGTACCGGCTGGTGACATCGGTGTCGGCGGCCGTGAGATCGGATTCCTATATGGACAGTATAAGCGGATTACAGGCCTGTATGAAGGCGTCCTGACCGGAAAGGGCCTGACCTATGGCGGATCCCTTGCCAGAACACAGGCAACCGGATACGGACTGATCTATTTCCTGGACGCGATGCTGAAGGCAAACGGAAAGACCATCGAAGGGCAGACCATCGCGGTATCCGGTGCAGGCAACGTTGCGACCTACGCGATCGAGAAGGCTCAGATGCTGGGCGCAAAGGTCGTCACCTGCTCAGATTCCACCGGCTGGATCTATGATCCGGACGGAATTGATGTCGCTTTGCTTCAGGAGGTCAAGGAAGTACACCGTGCGCGCCTGACCGAGTATAAGGAGAAGAGGCCGGGAGCTCAGTATCATGAGGGCAAGGGCGTATGGTCTGTGAAGTGTGATATCGCGTGTCCGTGCGCGACACAGAACGAGCTGAACCTGGAAGACGCGAAAACGCTCTACGAGAATGGCTGCTACTGCGTGGCGGAAGGCGCGAACATGCCCACAACCCTGGACGCGACAGAATTCATTCAGAGCAAAGGAATGCTGTTTTCACCCGGCAAGGCATCGAACGCCGGCGGTGTTGCCACCAGCGCGCTTGAGATGAGCCAGAACTCCGAGCGTCTGTCCTGGACCTTTGAGGAAGTGGACAACATGCTCAAGAGAATCATGAACGATATCTTCATGAATTGCGACGAAGCAGCGAAGCGCTACGGCATGGACGGCAATTATGTGGCAGGCGCCAATATCGCCGGCTTCCAGAAGGTAGCGGACGCCATGAAGGCGCAGGGAATTGTCTGAGACAGGAAGAAAGAAGGTTACTGTTCACGGGCCTGATCCGGGTTTTGTACTGCCGCTTACAGGCAAGCCTGACACGTCAGATACAAAGACTCAGATCGGCCGTGAATAGTAACGAAAGAAGGAAAAATCGTCAGACAAGCAGTCTGGTACGTTCATCGGAGTCATCTTCAAAGGATGGCTCCGTTTTGTATTCTTTCTCTGACGTGTAAAGTGCGATCACCGCAGCTCTTCCTCTGTCTGTTTCGCAGAAAACCTTGAACCGTCCGGAGCAGGTCATGTCAAGGCTGTTTCCGGGCTCGCCGCCTTCTCTTGCGAGAAGGATGGTGCGGCTGTGGCTGATCACCCGGATTCCGCTGCCATATGCACTGATCAAGACCTTGCTTAGATCCGCGTCCTGAAGAAGATCATCTCTGACAAGTTCGCTGAGCCGGACTTTCCGTCCATAGTTTCCAAGGCTTGCCCTCGTCTGTGAGGGCATTCCGAAGATCCTTTCATTCTCTCCACGGACATACCACTGAAGATAGCCGGAGAGCAGTCCCTCCTCTTTGCGGGGCATCCTGGATCGCGAAAGCATAAGCAGAACCAGTACAAGGGCGATGCAGGCCGGAATGAGCGCAAGATACAAAGGCGACCCGATCAGGGCCCGGACATCAACCAGGAAGGAGATGGTGGCGGAACCTGTGACGGGATCTTCCCCGGCTGCGCCAGGAACCGGATCCATTGCGCCGTAAGAGATTCCGGACGTGGAAGGATCTTCTTCCTTAAGATCAGGTTCCGCGATGACCGTAATTCCGGTAAGGCCGTTCTCTCGTCCGGTGATTGTCAGAAGATCGCCCTCAACACTGCAGGACAAAAGAGAGCTGTCATCTGCGTAGGCGGTGTAACGGACAGAGCCTGCATCCTTTCCGGTTCCGCTCTCCAGGCTGAAAAGATCGGACAGGCTAAGGCTGGCACTTGACAGGGATGGGAGCAGACCCTTCAGCTGAACGGGTCCGTCAATGGTACCGATGGTATGGACCACCAACGGTACGCGCTGCGTTTCGGTCTCCGATTCCGTTTCTTCCTCCGTCAGGAACGTTTCCGTCAGCGCCTCGGTTTCTGTTTCCGCTGTCTTGTCCCTGAGAATGGCGGCCTGCTCTGAGAGTGCATGAAATACTTCTTTCAGAGAATCTGCACTGGTGACCTTATTCGCGCTTCCCCCGGTGGAATCCGCCATATAATGCATCAGGTTTTCATCAAGGCGCCCTGAATGGTCCAGAGAAACGGTATGAATCACGATCCCGTGATTCTTTGCGTCCTCCACTGCCACCAGCGCATCCGTGAGGGACTGCTTCTCCGCTTCCTCCTCATTCTGGCCGGGAAGATCGATCTCTCCGTCTGTCAAAAGGAGGATGCACTTTGCGCGGACGTCATTTTTATCCTCCAAAAG
>CACXFW010000043.1 GCA_902767065.1 uncultured Lachnospiraceae bacterium
ATGAGCAAAACGCAGACGCGACAGCGGATGCAGTAGCGCTGAGCTTTGCGAAGCGCGTGTTTTGCGAATGAGGGTAGAGGGGTTGGATCACGATAGTGATCCAACCGCACAGGTGGGATTATTTTCCGCGGTATCCTCTGCCTGTACGGCAGAGGATACTGCAAAGGCGGGGAACCGACTCCCCGCCTCTTTCAATCATTTCTGCCAGAATACTTCTCTGTCTTTCCGACCGTTATGCATGCTTCTTCGCGCTGCGAAGGAAAATGATCAGGAACAATGCTGCCAGGATCAGCCCGACAGGATATGCGACCATCGTATTGTTCCTCAGCGCCGGGATCATGCCAAGGCACTCCTTAGCCATGATGAAGTAGGTCATGGAGACCGCACTCATGAAGGTTGCCGGAATCGCGCAGATCCAGTAGTTCTTCTTCTCCATCGCAAGGAACATGGCTCCTGCCCAGAGGACAATCATCGCCAGCGTCTGATTCGTCCAGCTGAAGTATCTCCAGATCACAGTGTAGTCGATGAAGCCAAGCGTATTGCCGAAGCCAAGGAACGCGCCGATCCCCAGAACCGGTATGCAGAGCGCAAGCCTGTGGGTCAGCGAGCCCTGATCAAAGCCCAGCCAGTCGGCAAGCGTCAGTCTCGCGGAACGGAATGCCGTGTCGCCGGATGTGATCGGGCACACCACAACGCCGAGCATGGCAAGGATCACGCCGACGCCGCCCATCGTCTTGAGAGAAACATCATAGATCGCCGCGGACTGGCCATTCGCCAGAACTTCCTTCAGTCCCGTATTCAGTCCGCCGGTCACCTCATACAAAGAGCAGCCTGCCGCCGCCCAGATCAGGGCGATGCAGCCTTCCGCGATCATCGCGCCGTAGAAGACGAACCTGCCCTGCCTCTCGCTCTTGAGGCAGCGCGCCATCAGCGGGGACTGGGTCGAATGGAAACCGGAGATCGCGCCGCAGGCAACCGTGATAAACATGAAGCTCCAGATCGGGGTCTTATCCGGATGCATGTTGGTGAAATTGCTCCAGATCTCCGGCGTCTTATATCCATGGATCAGGATACCGAGCGCAACGCCGATTGCCATGATGATCAGGACAACGCCGAAGATCGGATAGATCTTGCCGATAATCTTGTCAATCGAGATAAAGGTCGCGATGAAGTAGTAAATCAGGATAATCGCCAGCCAGGTGGTCGCCTGCGCAAACGGGCCTGACACGCCCTTCTCGGTGAGCAGCTTGACGATCAGACCGGCCGGGCCGACCGCGAACACGGTACCGACCATGATCAGCAATATCACGGAGAAGACTCTCATAATCGTATGCATGACCGGGCCAAGATAGATGCCGGTAACCTCAGAGATCGAAGCACCGTCATTTCTCTCGGAGAGCATGCCGGAGAAGAAATCATGAACCGCGCCGGCAAAGATCGTACCAAAGGTAATCCACAGGAATACGACCGGTCCCCACAGGGCTCCCTGCATCGCACCGAAGATCGGTCCAAGTCCGGCGATGTTCAGAAGCTGTACCAGAAACAGCTTCCATGCCGGCATGACGACATAGTCGACGCCGTCGTTGATCGCAACCGCCGGCGTCTCCCGGTCATCCGGTCCGAACGTGTTGTCCACGAACTTGCCGTACGTGAAGTATCCGCATACCAGAATCAGCAGACATAGAAAAAAGCTAATCATTCTTATCCCTCCCTCTTTCTGCCGCCTTCCGGAACGCTTCCGGGGATCCTCTGAAAAACAGGGCTCCTGCAAGGTTCTGGCGTCTTACATCATCCGGCCTTGATCCGGTCAGGCGGAGCACTCAGCTTTGTGTCTGTCCGTGCCCTGCCGGACACAAAAAAAACACATTTGATATAAATGTATCATATCACCCGAAATGCGTGAGTGCAATGGGATTTCATGATCCTCCGCGCAGCTTTGCCACATACTTTTCCAGTCTTCCGACCGCCTCCTTCAGCGCGTCCAGGGAATAAGCATAGGAGATGCGGATATACCCCTCCCCGCTCTGCCCGAAGGCGTCTCCGGGAACCACTGCGACCCTCTGCTCCTTAAGAAGGCCGGTCGCGAACTCCTCCGAGGTCATCCCGAATTCCTTAATGCAGGGGAAGACGTAAAACGCGCCGAAGGGCTCGAAACAGGGCAGACCCATTTTCCGGAAGGAATGCAGAAGGAACCGCCTCCTCTGGTCATAGGCTTCCCGCATCTTCAGCACTTCAGGATAGCAGTCCCGGAGCGCAGCCGCCGCGGCGTACTGGCTGTTTGTCGGAGCGCACATGATGGCGAACTGATGGATCTTGGTCATCACAGACAGGATCCGGCTGCTTCCGCAGCAGTAACCCAGCCTCCAGCCGGTCATCGCGAACGCCTTGGAGAAGCCGTTGATCAGGATGGTCCTCTCCCGCATTCCCGGGATCTGGACGATCGAGACGTGATCCTCTCCCGTATAGGTGAGCTCGGAATAGATCTCGTCGGAGAGCACATATAGATCATGCTCCAGGCAGACCTTTGCCACCGCTTCCAGATCCTCCCTGCGCATGACGGCCCCCGTCGGATTGTTCGGAAACGGAAGGACCAGAAGCTTCGTCCTGTCCGTAATATGCTCCTCAAGCTCACTGGCGGTGAGCCGGAATTCATTTTTCTCCTGGAGCGGGATCGGTACGGGTACCCCGTCCGCCAGGATCGCGCAGGGGGTATAGGAGACATAGCACGGTTCCGGAATCAGGACCTCATCCCCCGGATTCAGGAGCGCGCGAAACGCCAGGTCGATCGCCTCCGAACCGCCAACCGTGACCAGGCATTCCTGAACCGGATCGTAGCCAACGCCGAGGCGTTTCTTCAAAAACCTGCAGATCTCCTCACGAAGCTCCCTGAGGCCCGCGTTCGAGGTATAGAAGGTCTTCCCACGCTCGAGGGTATAGATTCCTTCGTCGCGCACTGCCCATGGCGTATCAAAGTCCGGCTCTCCCACGCCAAGAGACACCACGTCATCCATCTCGGCTACAATGTCAAAAAACTTCCTGATCCCGGACGGCTTCAGACTGTCCGCCTTTTTCGAAAGAAGGTTTCTTCCGGACAATTCCTTCATATGGCCTTTCCTCCTCTCACGGCGTAATGGTCATCCGCGTATCTTTCTTCTTCCGCTCGAAAATAATCCCGTCATCCTTGTACTTCTTCAGGATAAAATGCGTCGCCGTCGACAGCACGGTGTCAAGCGTGGAAAGCTTGCTGGATACGAAATTGGACACTTCCTTCAGCGTCTTTCCCTCGAGGATGACAAGCAGGTCATAAGCGCCCGAAATCAGATAGACAGACTGCACCTCAGGATAATTGTAGATCCGCTCAGCGATGTGATCGAAGCCCTGCCCTCTCTGGGGAGTAACCCTGACCTCAATCAGGGCTGTTACCGCATCCGAGCCGGCCTTGTCCCAGTCAATCAGCGTATTGTAACCGCAGATGATGTTCTCCTGTTCCATCTTCCGGATCTCTGCCGCGATCACATCGCTGCCCGATCCGAGCAGTACTGCTATTTCTTCCGCTGTCATCCTTGAATTGCGCTCAAGCAGGGAAAGGATTTTTTCTCTCATGTTCTTTTCTCCTCTATATACAACCGTTTATGGCTGACAATACCCGTTCGGATAAAGGTCCCGTAACCGAAACTGCTTCGCCCCTCACGACTCGTACTTTCGAACGGGATCTGGCTTCTCTATAAACAATAGCTGTAACTATTCAGCATCCTTACGGTCCTTCCAGGTACCGGGGCACGTCCCCCATCCATAGGGTCCTCGCTGTACCGGATGTTGTGGTCCCGATCACGGCAGCGGGAATCCCCTTCCTTTGCAGGATCCGGAGGGCCTCCTCAGCATGCCTGACCGCGATCAGCCATCCTCCGCCCGCATCGATCCGGTAAAGGTCCTCGCCGAGATATTCACAGATCTCAACATCCTCCTGCCGGAGCGGGATTGTCCGGATCTGCACGCTAAGGCCGCATTGCAGCTTCTCTCCCAGGATCCACAGCCCCCTCAGAACGCCGCCCTCTCCCAGCCTGACCCGGCATATGGTTTTAAGGTCCTCCGGGACAGGAAACGTCCCGCCTTCCAGGAAAACGGACGCCAGGATCTGTGCGGAAAAGACTTCCTCAAGATGCTCTCTCCGTGCTCTGGCCCGGGATTTTGTGCCTTTTTCCCCGGCATATCCGATCATGACAATCTCCATGGTCAGTTTACGAACACCACGGCACTGCCGTCTTCAGGAACGTTGTCATCCATGTCACCTGCCTGCGACGCTGCAGCGCCCTGCTGCGCACCGGCCGGCTGCTGCGGCTGCGGCTGCGGCGCAGTCCCGGTCCTGATAATCTGCTGGACCGCATCCAGGTTATTTGCCCCGATCGCAGCATAGAGCGCCTGCTGCACGGCTGCGTTGGAAGTCATCACACCTACGGAATAGATCGTCCCGACGGACTGATAATAGCTGGAATTGATGAGGACCTCATCCGTCTCCACTCCGTCCACATAGACGATCTTCCACAGCTCCGCCTGATATCCGGTATGAGGAGACTGGGTCTGCGCAAGATATCCGACCGCCTGGGACGCGTCGGGATACAGCGAATAGCCGCCAGGCTGCATCGTCGCAAGGACCCGGCTGTCAAATTCGATCGTGCGGTTTGCCGGCCTGGTCTCATGGCCATAGATGACAAATGTGATCTGTCCGCCGTAACATCCTCCCTGAATGTAGATTGGCGCATCCGTCGTGTTCACAAACCGCATGTCCATCACGCCCTCCGCAATGGCCGCATCCCTGGAAGGATCGACATAGCTGACCATCATGGTATGGTTTGATCTTGCCGTGATCTCCAGCTCCGCCTTCAGCGCGGCATTGTACAGCGTGGTGGAAACCTGGCAGATTCCTCCGCCATAGGAATCAATGGTCCGGTTCTCCTCATAAGTCGGCGCGGGCATGTATCCGTTCTCGGCAGAGAACGGCGTAACCGCCTGCGTGACGGAGAATTCCTCTCCCGGCCACAGAAGGGTTCCGTTGATCAGGGAACATCCGTTTTCCACATTGACCGCGCGGTTTCCGGAGGACGCGGAGTAGTCCGTCGTCGCGGTTCCGAGAACGTCTTTTACCAAAGACAGTGTCTCATAGGTCACATCCGGGCTGATCTCATCATACAGAAGATCCACCGTAAGGTTCCCCCCGGTCCAGTTTTCAATCGCCTGGCTGACCGCTCTGGCAGACTCCTCTGTCTTCAGTGACATTCCTTTCGTCCCGCCTTCCACATAGGGAAGCCCGTCCTCGCCGATCAGAAGCTGTCCCTCCACAGGGTCACAGTTATAGGCGCTGCACGTTGAGACAAAGTCCTTCACCCGGCGAAAGTCCACGGAAAAACTCAGCGGATAGTCTACCCTGTTGTTCTCCAGGTCCTTCTGCTCCTTATACCGCTCAACGATATTCCCGCTCTTGCCGATCGGCACGAGGGAATCGACAATATCCAGATTCGTGCAGGTATATCCGAAGTCTGCCAGAGTCGCGCAGATGAGACTGGAGCCATATCGCAGCGTGACAGGTGTCGATGCCAGGGAATCCGCTTTTGCCTGAAGGGCGTCTTTGGCCTGATCCGGCGTCATCCCCGACAGGTCGACCCCCTCTACGCTGACGCCGCTCGCGATTGTGGAATCCGAGACGGATGCCACCGGCCTGTCAGCCGCGGCGCGCAGCGAAAACAAGGCCGCGAGCATGCTCCCGGCCAGTACGGTTCTGAAGAATGTCCTTCTCTTCACTTCCTTCTCCCTTTACAGAAGGAAGGCAGGAATCAGGGAGAAGAGCATTGCCGCTACAAGGATTACCACGATGATGATCGCGATCGTCTGCTGCTTCTTGTTACGTCTTTTCATGGGTTTCTTTCCTCCTGTTTACAAACTCAGGACCTGTCTGGAAATAACTTATGCATTTTCATTCTGCGCAGGTTATTTCTGAACAGTTCCTCGCCCAAAACTGTCTCCGACAGACACGAACCATTGTCATGAACGGTCAGACGCCATTCACCGATGGTGAGGTGCTGCCATCCGGCGGATGACAGAAGGAGCGGTCCGTTTCTGATCACAGCACCAGCTTAGCCGCTCCGTAGATCCCCGCGTCATTTCCAAGCGTCGCCAGGGCAAATGCCGCATCCTTGCATCCGGGGAACGCGTACTGGCGATAATACTTCTGCACGTAATCCAGAATGACCGGGCCTGCCTTCGACACGCCGCCGCCAATGACATAGATCTCCGGGTCGGTCACGCAGGCAAAGCCTGCAAGCGCCCTTCCCAGGTACAGCCCGAACTTCTCCGCGATTGCGTCGGCAACCTCGTCTCCGTTCCTGACCGCGTCCCAGACCATCTTCGCGTCCAGGCCGGTGATCCCGCGCAGGGTGCTCGGCGTATCCTGGTCCTTCTCCAGCTGCATCTTCGCGAGCCGGACAATCCCCGTCGCGGAAGCGACCTGCTCCAGGCATCCGACATTCCCGCAGTTGCACGGCTCTGACAGCTCGTCCGTCACATGAACATGGCCGATCTCACCTCCCGAGCCGTGTGCGCCGGCGATGACCTTTCCCTCGACGACAATGCCGCCGCCGATTCCGGTTCCAAGCGTTACCATGATCAGATTCTTATGTCCGGCGCCGCCTCCCTTCCAGCACTCGCCCAGCGCTGCCGCATTGGCGTCATTGGCCGCCCTGGTGCGGATTCCGGTCAGCTTCTCCATCTCTCTGACGATGTTCACCTTTCCCCAGTGAAGATTGACGGCAAGCATGCAGACTCCATCCTCATCTACCGGACCCGGGATATCAAGGCCGATTCCCTCAATCTCATTCTTCGTCAGTCCGCGTTCATCCAGCTTTTCGGTGATCGTCTTCGCAATGTCAGGAAGGATGAAGGATCCATTCGCCTCAAGCCTGGTCGGGATCTCCCATTTATCAAGTACATTGCCCTCGGTATTGAACAGGCCGCACTTGATCGTGGTTCCGCCCACGTCGATCCCAAAGCAATACTTTTTCATAACCGCCTCCCTTTATTCCTCCTCATCCTTATGCTTCGCCATATTCTTCATGATTCCCTGCTGCACCCGGTTATACAGCTCCTGGGCCGCATTGTAGCCCATCTTCTTCTGCCGGTGGTTGACCGCTGCGGATTCAACAATCACCGCAAGGTTCCTGCCCGGACGGATCGGAAGGGAATGGCAGGTAACCCGGTTGCCGAGAAACTCCGTGTACTCCTCCTGCAGCCCAAGACGGTCATACTCCTTGTCCTTATCCCACTCCTCCAGCTTGATGACGAGATCGATGTTCGTCGTATCCATGACCGATTCTACCCCGAACAGCGTCTTCACATTGATGATGCCGATTCCTCTCAGCTCGATAAAATGCCGCGTGATATCGGGGGCCGTACCCACCAGGGAATGATCCGATACCTTCCGGATCTCCACGACATCATCCGTAATCAGCCGGTGTCCGCGCTTGATCAGCTCCAGCGCGGCTTCGCTCTTCCCGATTCCGCTCTCTCCCATGATCAGGATGCCTTCCCCGTACACATCCACCAGAACCCCGTGGATCGTGATGCACGGCGCCAGCTCCACGTTCAGCCAGCGGATCACCTCCGCCACAAACGCGCTGGTCTCACGCGTGGTCATAAAGACAGGAACATCATACCTGACCGCCAGCTCCAGCATGTCCTCATCCGGAATCGTTTTCGTCGTGTATACAAGTGCCGGAATCTTCGCGGCGAGCAGGCGCTCATAGATCACCCGCTTCCGCTCCCGGGACAGGGTGTCCAGATAGGTGTATTCGACATACCCGATCACCTGCAGGCGGTCCGCGTCAAAGTAATCGAAATAGCCTGTCAGCTGAAGGGCAGGCCGGTTGACTTCCGGCGTCGTCAGCATCTTCCCCTCAAGGCTCACGGATTCGGTGCGGTTCACCAGGTCCATCTTCTGAACCAGTTTCTCAATCGGAACGCTGGATTGTGTATTCATAGGATGTCCTCCGAAGGAATCAGGTTCCTTCCGTCATGAAAACAGCAGGAACAGCAGATCTTTTTTGCCGTACGGATCCCCGCCAGCAGAATCGTTTCAACAATAACACCAAAGCGTCACTTTGTCGAGGTGGGATGGAAAAACTCATATACTTTCCGCGCGCTTGCCGCATTCATGGACGGCGCTTTCTTCAGATGCTCCTCATCGGCGTCACGGATTGCCTCGAGAGAGCCGAACGAGCGGAGCAGCGCCTTTCTCCTGGCCGGGCCGATCCCCTCAATCTCATCCAGGAGAGAATGTGTCTGGGCCTTTCCTCTCAGGGATCTGTGGTACTCGATCGCAAAACGGTGCGCTTCATCCTGTACCCTTGTAATCAGCTTAAATCCTTCGGACCTTGTGTCAATCGGAAGCTCCACATTGTGGTAGTACAGTCCCCGGGTCCGGTGGTAATCATCCTTTACCATGCCGCAGACAGGGATGTCCATTCCAAGCTCCCTCAGGACCTCCTCCGCCACATTGACCTGTCCGCGGCCTCCGTCCATCATGATCAGGTCCGGGAATACGCTGAAGGAAGTGTCTGCGCACTCCAGATTTCTCTCCTCCAGCTCTTTTATTTCCTCCATTCCGTGCCGCATTCGTCTTCCGATCACTTCCTTTAAGGAAGCGTAATCGTTCGGTCCTTCGACACTGCGGATCTTAAACTTCCGGTAGTCGCTCCTTTTTGGCTGTCCCTTCTCAAATACAACCATGGAGCCTACGGATTCCACTCCGGAGGTGTTGGAAATATCATATGCCTCAACCCTTGTCAGGTGGCCAAGTCCCAGAAGCGACGCGATCTCCTGCATGGCACCGATCGTCCGGCCCTCCTCCAGGCGGATCCGCTCGCGGTCCATCTTCAGCGCGATCTGCGCGTTTTCCTTTGCCATCTTCACCAGACGGCTCTGTGTCCCCCTGACCGGGACCTTGAGGTAGACACGGTTTTTGCGCCTTGCGCTCAGCCACTCCCCGATCAGTTCCTGGTCTTCAATCCTGCACTCCAGCAGGATCTCTTTCGGCAGAAACGCGGACGACGCGTAGAACTGCCGGACAAAGGTCGACAGAACCCGCGCACTGACACTTTCTTCCGAAGGCATCGACGCGTCTTCCTCGCCGATCCTGAGGAAGCTGTGGTCTCTGCCGATCAGCTTGCCTCCCCGCACATAGAACACCTGAACCACCGCATCCGTACCGTCTGTTGCCAGCGCCAGGACGTCGCGGTCTTCCCCGTCTCCGCTTTCCATCTTCTGCTTCTGGGTCACGCTGATGACACTCTGCATCAGGTCCCGCATCTTTCCCGCCGTCTCATAGTCCATCGCCTCGCTTGCATCTTTCATGCGCTGCTCAAGCTCCTTCACGACAGACCGGTAATTTCCTTCCAGCAGGTCGATCGCCTGATCAATCTTTTTCCGGTATTCCTCCTTCGGAATCTTTCCCTGGCAGGGGGCATCGCACTGGCCGATCTGGTAATTCAGGCACGGACGCTCAAGGGCGATATCCCGTGGAAGGGATCGGCTGCAGTCCCTCACATGATACAGCTTCCGGAGAAGCTCGATCGTCTCCCTGACCGCAAATGAGCTCTTGAACGGTCCGAAATACCTGGCCCCGTCCTTCTTCATTTTTCTTGTGAAAAGAATGCGCGGATACTCCTCCCGGATCGTCACTTTGATATATGGATAAGTCTTGTCATCCTTGAGAAGGGTATTGTATTTGGGCCGGTTCTCCTTGATCAGGTTGTTCTCCAGCACCAGCGCTTCCAGCTCCGAATCCGTCACGATATACTCAAAGTACGCGATCCGGCTCACCATATGCTCGATCTTGGGGCCTCTTCCAAGTCTGTTCACGAAATACTGATGAACCCTCCGGTTCAGGTTGACCGCCTTTCCGACATAGAGGATTTCGTCCTTTTTCCCACGCATGATGTAGACGCCCGGTTTCTGAGGGAGCTTCTTCAGTTCTTCCTGCAGATCAAAGTCTGGGTTCATCGCCATTCTCCTGTGGATATCCATTCCGCCGCAGGCAGTACGCTGCCCTGGCACGGTTCCTGCCGCCGCCTTTCTCCCCGGGCGGCAGGAAACTGACAAGCGAAGAAGTCTGAAACGCACAGAGGCCCTTCCGCCCCTGTGCGTTTTCATCAAATCAGTTCTTCCCGAAGGATCTGTACAGTTCCTAATTTGCCGTTGTCCGTGAAGAGGACGATCCCCGGTATACCGTCTCTTTCGCCAATGCCTTCTCTTCCTCGGTTTCGAAGATCCTGTCGCTGATGATCTGTATCAGCACGCCCATCACAAGCCCCAGCGAAACATCGATCACGGAATGCTGCTTCAGGAACATGGTGGACAGAATGATCATAACGCCGAGCACGTTGCTGGCCACAAAGACGCCCTTTCTCCGTCGAAGCTTCGCGTTCGAATTGATCGCGTGGCACACCACCACGGTGTTATACACGTGGATGCTGGGCAGCACATTGGTCGAAGTATCGATCCTGTACAGGAATGCGACAAGCTTCCCGCACAGACTGGAGGTATCCACTGTATCCGGCCTCAGGAACAGGCGGTTCGGATAGACGACGGAAACGACAAGAAATACGGTCATTCCCAGCATCAGCGCCGTGATCAGCCTGTAGTATTCATACTTCTCCGCTTTCAGAACGAACCATCCGACCACATAGATATTAAACACAAACCATATCGCGTACGGAATAATAAAATACTCACAGAACGGGATCTGGTCGTCCAGCCAGGTATGGATCACATGATAATGGACATGCCGGGCATTCTCCATGATCCTGAATCCACCTATATAGATTACCATGTAGGCAATGATCCACCAGACCTCACGGTGTGTCCGGAAGAGGTGGATCAGGCTTCTGATTCTTCGTATCATATCCTCATCAAACCTCCCGGGGGTCTTGACAGCCCCCGGTATACAATGTCATCTCGTCTCCTGCGTTTCTTCCGCGCTCTTTTCTTCCGGTGAAACCGGCTCTGTCCCTGAATTCGATGCTGCGGGGGCAGCTGTCTTAGCCTGCGGCGCAGGCGCGGGGCCGGCTGTCTCTTCCTTCGGGGCCGGCGCGGGACTGACTGCCTTTGCCTGCGGCGCAGGCGCGGAGCTTAAGGTCTCTTCCTTCGGGGCCGGCGCGGGACTGGCTGCCTTTGCCTGCGGCGCAGGCGCGGGTCCGGCTGTCCCTTCCTTCGGACCCGGCGCGGGACTGACTGCCTTTGCCTGCGGCGCAGGCGCGGGGCCGGCTGTCCCTTCCTTCGGAGCAGGCGCGGGGCCGGCTGTCCCTTCCTTCGGGGCCGGTGCACAGGCTCCTGCCTCTGTCTGCGGCCTGACGGATGAAGACTGGCCCAGACCGGCGTCTCCCGCCTTCTCAGCGGAAGGCGAAGCGATGGACTGCGGTGCACGCATCCCGGATGTGCGGATTCCCGACTTCTCCACGATGCGTCCTTCGTGTTGTTTTGCCTGGGGATCCGTTCCCTCGACCCGGTGCAGAATCTCCATGAATTCCTTGCCGGTGATGGTCTCCTTCTCGATCAGGAAGGCAGCGATCTCGTCCATCGCTTTCCGGTGCTCGGACAGGATCTTCTTCGCCTGGTCATAAGACTGCTTCAGGATCTTGATCACTTCCTGGTCAACCTGGGCGGCAGTGACGTCGGAACAGTTCATGACGACCCTTCCGTCATCCAGGAACTGCGCCGCGGGCGCCTCCAGCTGGGCCAGTCCGAACTTCTCAGACATACCGTACTGCGTGACCATCGCCCGGGCTACCTTCGTCGCTTTCTCAATATCATTCGCGGCACCGGTTGTCACCGTATTAAATACGATCTCTTCCGCGGCGCGGCCGGCAACAAATTCCACAAGCATCGCGCGGATCTCTTTTTCCGTATTGAGGTACTTCTCCTCCTCCGGCACATTCATGACATAGCCAAGCGCACCCATCGTGCGGGGTACAATGGTAATCTTCTGCACCGGCTCCGAATCCTTCTGAAGCGCGGAGACAAGCGCGTGGCCAACCTCATGATAAGATACGATCTTACGCTCCTCCTGAGACAGGATCCGGCTCTTCTTCTCCTTGCCCACCAGCACGATCTCGACTGACTCCAGCAGATCCTTCTGGCTCACGGCGCTCCTGTGGTTCTTGACCGCAAGGATCGCCGCCTCATTGATCATGTTCGCAAGATCCGATCCGACCGCGCCGGAGGTTGCAAGCGCGACCTCCTTCAGATCGACCGTCTCATCCATATGGACATCCTTCGAATGGACCTTCAGTACATCAATCCTCCCCTGAAGATCCGGCTTCTCGACCGTAACTCTGCGGTCAAAACGTCCGGGACGAAGCAGTGCCGGATCCAGCACCTCCGGCCGGTTCGTAGCCGCCAGGATCAGAAGACCCTTGGAGGTATCGAATCCATCCATCTCTGACAGAAGCTGGTTGAGCGTCTGCTCCCTCTCATCATTTCCGCCATACGCGCCGGAGTTCCTGCTCTTGCCGATGGCGTCGATCTCATCGATGAAAATAATGCAGGGCGCATTCTTCTTTGCCTCATCAAACAGGTCTCTCACACGGCTTGCGCCGACGCCGACAAACATTTCCACAAAGTCCGAACCTGTCAGGGAGAAGAACGGAACATGCGCCTCTCCCGCCACGGCCTTTGCCAGCAGGGTCTTTCCGGTTCCGGGAGGGCCGACAAGCAGGCAGCCCTTCGGCAGCTTGGCGCCGATCTGCGCATACTTCTCCGGGTGCTCCAGAAACTCGACGGTCTCCTGCAGGGATTCCTTTGCCTCGTCCTGACCGGCGACATCCTTGAACGTCACCCCTGTCTCCGACTGCATGTACATCTTCGCGCGGCTCTTGCCTACGCCCATCATGCCCCCTGCACCGGACATCCTGCGCAGCACGACGCCCATCAGGATCCAGATCAGGATCAGCGGCGCAAAGCTCAGGATGACATTCAGAATCAGGCTTGTCGTGTTGTCCGGGATAACCTGCTTGAACTCTACATTCGCCTTGTCGAGACGCTGAACGATTTCAGGATCCACGATGCGCCCCGTGTAATAGGTCATCTCGATCCCCTGGCTGGCCAGGTTCTGCTTCTTCGTCACGATGGTCAGCTTATCGGAATCCAGTGTCACCGACTCCACCAGATCCTGTTCCAGAAGATCCAGGAACTGATCATAGGAGATCTCCATGGATGTGGAGTCGTTCATCATCCTGTTGAAGAAGCTCATCAGCACAAGCGTGATCAGCGTCACCACCAGGAAAATCAGGAGGGAGGAATGGTTGCGGTTCTGGTTGCCTCCCCTGTTCCCGCCTCCGTTATTTTGATTGTTCTCGTTCATCTTTTCTGCCTGTTCCTTTATTCAAACATCTTGCTGCCTTTCCAGACGTCCCGGCTTTGCACCTGTAAGGAAGCTTACTTGTAATTATTCAGCACCTCCTGGAATTGCTCATGATCCAGTCAGATAAGCTTGCTTATCTGACGGATCTGAGCGGTTCCAG
>CACXFW010000044.1 GCA_902767065.1 uncultured Lachnospiraceae bacterium
CTGCTTCGGGAATCTGCCGCGGACCCGGGAAATGACCATAGGCTCGGCGCGGATGAAGCCCCGCCTGCTGTCATATCCGTTTTTCTCGGAGATCAGCTGGAAGACCTCGTGATGCAGCTGATCCGGACCGGGGAGGCGAAGAGCTCTCTTCACGGCGGGAAGCTGATGACCGGGGCCAGCATGCTTCCGGATCTGTCCAAGGACGCGACGGACCGGAACCGGACCAGCCCGTTTGCATTTACGGGGAACAAATTCGAGTTCCGCATGGTCGGATCAAGGGACTCGATTGCCGCTCCGAACATCGTTCTGAACACGATTACCGCGGAGGCGTTCTCGGATGCCTGCGATGAGCTGGAGAAGGCGGAGGACTTTGACGCTGCCCTGCACGCGCTGATCCGCAGATACCTGACGCAGCACCAGCGCATCATCTTCAACGGAAACGGTTATTCCAGGGAATGGATTGCGGAGGCGAAGCGAAGAGGCCTTCCGAACCTGCCGTCCATGGTGGACGCGATCCCGGTCCTGACAGAAGAATCCTCTGTCAGAATGTTTGAGAAGTTCGGCGTCTTCTCCCGCTCCGAGCTGGAGAGCCGTGTTGAGATCAAGTATGAGAATTACGCGAAAACCATTCACATCGAGGCGATGACGATGGTGGATATGGCGTCCAAGTCCATCATTCCCGCTGTCGTCCGCTGGACCGGATTCCTGGCGGGAACCATACGGGATCTCGAAGCGGTCGGAGCCTGTGCTGTGGTGCAGAGAGAGCTTCTCGCAGAATCGGGGCAGCTCCTGGAGAAAACCAGCCAGGCGCTGAAGGAGCTGATCCATCTGAGCCGGCAGGTGGAAAACATGCCGGAGGGAAGAAAGCGCGCGTTGTTCTGCCATGATGAGATCTGCCGGGCGATGCTTGAGCTTCGCAGCCCGGTGGACCGCCTGGAAATGATTGTGGACAAGGAGATGTGGCCGATGCCGTCCTACGGCGACCTGCTCTTCGAACTGTAAAGAAATGAAAAAACCGTAAAGAGAGACGTACTGCCATCCCCCTCCCCGCGGCCGGGGAGGGGGTTTTGTAACGACTTAATCCATTTCGTGCAAAATCCACAAAAAATGGTTGCCTTTTTTGGGGAAAAAGATTACACTAAAAATACGTTATGGTAATATTCGACATGAATTGGTCCTGATTTCCTGCTTCATTCATGCAGGAAGCTGATTAAACAACAGCGGGAGGGCGGTTTTATGATTTCAAATCAGGTACTTGAATCTACGCTGGAGGGACTGAAAACGATCAGCAGAGTCGATATGTGCCTCATGGATACGGAAGGACTCGTGGTTGCTTCGACTTTTGAGCATGCGGAGGACTTCCGTGATTCTGTCATCAGCTTCAGGAATTCTCCGGCGGAAAGCCAGGTCATTTCAGGATATCAGTTCTTCAAGGTGCTGGATGAAGCGCAGCTGGAGTATATTCTGATCGCGAACGGAAGTTCGGATGATGTATACATGGTCGCGAAGATGGCTGCGTTCCAGGTGCAGACGCTGATTGTCGCGTACAAAGAGCGGTTTGACAAGGACAATTTCATCAAGAACCTGCTTCTGGACAATCTGCTTCTTGTCGATATCTTTAATCGCGCAAAGAAGCTTCATATCGAGTATGAGTCGAGAAGGGTCGTCTATATTCTCGAGATTGAAGGCGAGCGGGAGGCTGGTTCGCTGGAGACGGTGCGCAGTGAGATTGATCTTAGGCAGGGGGACTTTGTGACTGCGGTCGATGAGAAGGGTGTGATCGTTGTTCAGGAGCTGCTCCCCGGCGAGGGAAGCGCCGAGATGGATGCCACTGCGAGACAGATCCTCTCGACGGTGTCGACGGACCGCAGGGGGCAGGCCCTTGTTTCCTATGGAACGGTTGTCGGAGAACTGAAGGATGTTTCCCGCTCTTACAAGGAAGCACGGATGGCGCTGAATGTCGGCAGGATCTTTTTCTCCGAGCGCCAGGTCATCGCTTACAGCTCTCTCGGGATCGGACGCCTCATCTATCAGCTGCCGATCTCCCTGTGCAAGATGTTCATCAGGGAGGTCTTTGAGGGGAAGAGCCCGGACGACTTTGATGAAGAGACGCTCATGACGATCAATAAGTTCTTTGAGAACAGCCTCAATGTATCAGAGACCAGCCGGCAGCTCTACATCCACCGCAACACACTGGTGTACCGGCTGGACAAGCTGCAGAAGCAGACCGCTCTTGACCTGAGGGTGTTTGAGGACGCGATTACCCTGAAGATCGCATTGATGGTCGTCAAGTATATGAATTATATGGAGACGCAGGATTATTGATAAAACGGCTGCCTGCCACCGCCCCGGGCGGTGGTTTTTTCCGTATGATTCCCGAAAGGATCAAAGTGACATGACGAAGGATGCGGAAAGATTCAGTCAAAAGCTCGAAGAGCTGCGTGCACTGGGAAGGCGCAGCTTCATGCGGCTGAGCGTACAACAGATCCAGAGTGTTCTGGAGGATGCACATCTGACAAAGGAACAGATGCAGATGGTCTATGCCTATCTGAATCAGATGGCGATCGAAGTCTATGATCCTGACACAGGGGACAGCGTTTCTTCTTCAATGAAGCCTGTAAGAGCGCTGGAAGCCTATCTGGAAGAGATTGACCGCTTTTCGCCCCTTTCCAAGGAGGAGGAATTCCTGCTGTTCGACCGGGCGGCGAAGAAGGATGCTCAGGCCGCGAATACGCTGATCGAGCGATACCTCCAGACGGCATGCGACCTTGCTGCCGAATATGAAGATCCCGCCTCCAAAGTGGAGGTGGAAGACCTGATTCAGGAGGCGAATACCGGTCTGGTAATGGCGATGACCGAAATCCGTCCGCAGAAGTCCCTCGCGCTCTATCGTGTCTGGCTTCTCAACTATGTAACCGCTTTTCTGGAGGAGCGCGTTCAGAATCTTGAGGAGCTGATGAACGCAGACGAGCGGATCGTGAACCGGATGAACCGGCTTGCCGATACCATCCGTGAGCTTGAAGAGGAGCTGGGCCACAAGCCCTCGGTGGAAGAGCTCTCCGCCTTTCTGGAGCTTCCGACGGAAGAGATCCGGAATCTTCTCAGGGTCGCGGAGATGGACCTGCCATCGTCGGAATGACTCAGGCCCCGATTCAGAACACGCCGGATCCCGGGCAGAGGATGCTGAGAAGCTCAGCACAATACCTTCAGTCCGGCTCAGCCAGAGCCTCTTCAGAAGGCTTTGCTTCCGGAAGAACGATCCGCACCTTCAGGATCCGGTTTCCCTTGACCTTGTCCGCAATCAGGATCAGCGAATCCTCCGTGATGACCTTCTCGCCTCTGACGGCAAGATGGCCAAGCTGCTCAATCAGATAGCCGCCGATCGAGTCATAGTCATCTGAACTGAGATTCAGCTGCGTGGCATCGTTCAGGTCATCCAGCTTGACACTTCCCGCGACAAGGTACTGACGGCTGGATACGCGGCGGATCAGATCCTTTTCATCCTCATCGTATTCGTCCCGGATCTCTCCGACCAGCTCTTCGATCAGATCCTCAAACGTGATCATTCCCACGGCGCTTCCGTATTCATCCAGTACGATCGTGACGGTCGACGAATGATCGCGCATTTCCACCATCAGCTCGGATACCTTTTTTGTTTCAAACGTATAGTAGGGCTCATACATCAGCGCCTTTGGCGTGAAATGCTCCCTGTCTTCCACAAAGCAGAAATCCTTGATGTTCAGGATCCCGACGATATGGTCCCGCTCCTTCTCATAGACGGGCAGCCTCGTGAAATGCTCACTGCGGTAGACGGCGGATACGGTATCATAGTCATCCTCCACGCTCACGGATACGATATCTGCCCGCGGCACGCAGATATCCTTCGCGCACTGATCTCCGAAATCATAGACATTGTTGATCATCTTCCGCTCTTCGCTTGTTGTCTCCCCGTCTTCATGACTGACATTGACCATGGTACGGATCTCATCCTCCGTGATCGCGCTGTCGCCGCCATCCTTCGGAACACGCAGCAGTGTCATGACGCCGCCGGCGAGAAGATTGACCAGAAAGATCAGGGGCGTAAAGAGGATCATGAGCACATGGATAATCCTTGCGTAGCGCAGCGTCAGCTTTTCCGAAGAGACATTCGCCGCGTTTTTCGGAGTGATCTCTCCGAAGATCAGGACGAACAGGGTGAGCAGGCCCGTCGCATATCCGATAGCCCTGGACCCGAACAGTTCGATCGTCAGGGTTGTCGTCAGCGATGAAGCGGAGATATTCACCAGATTATTCCCGATCAGGATACAGCTGAGCATTTTGCTCTGCGAATCCAGAACCTTCAGGGCCGTTTTCGCGCGCACGTTTCCTGCCTGCGCGAGGTTCAGGATCCGGATCCGGTTCACCGTTGTCAGCGCGGTCTCGGCTGACGAAAAAAACGCAGAGAGCAAGAGAAGCAGGATAAGCCCTGCAATCTTTATGAGAGTGCCGGAAGACACGTAATCATTCCTCCTTTATCTGTAACCCGCGGTGGAAAGAGATTTGCTACGACACTACAATACTTTTGACGTTTTTGCAATACATGTGTTATACTATATCCGCGAATGACACATGAGGGTCTTCTGAAAATCTCATTATCACAGCTGCCCGGTCTGTCATGGCCAGGGTCTTATGTGCAGGATCTGCACCCGTAACCATTTTAATTCAGAGTGATTGATAAGGATTTTTTTATGACAAAAGAAGAATATGGAAAACTGGCTGTTGCTCAGTTGAGAGAACGCGCGAAGGAAGCGGGAATCAAAGGGGTGTCTTCCATGCGCAAAAATGACCTGATCGATGCGCTTGTCCAGATGCAGGATCGTGAGAGCGCTTCCCCGGGGGACATGCCTGATGATCCGGGACGCAGGCAGCCAATGCGTCAGACGCCGCCCCGTCAGGACGGCCATGCCCGTGTGATTGTCAGAAGGAGCTCCGGTCAGGGACAGGTCTCCGGTCCAAGAACAGCGCGCCCGTCCGGGCTGCCAGATGCCCAGCCGCCAAGGACAGCGCGCCCGTCCGGGCTGCCAGATGCCCAGCCGCCAAGAACAGCGCGCCCGTCCGGGATGCCTGAAGCCCAGACGCCAAGAGTGATCCGGTCGTCGGCACCTATGACCAGGGGCGAGATGTATCAGAGTAATCCGCAGCAGAAGCCGGAGTTTCCCGAGAGTCTGCAGGACCGTATGGAGCAGGATCGTCCTCCCATGGAGCTCAAGCAGCTTGATTCGGGGAACGAAGTCAGCGGAGTCCTGGAGGTGATGGCGGACGGATATGGTTTTATCCGGTCTAACAACTATCTCCCCGGCGAAAACGATGTCTATGTATCTCCGTCCCAGATCAGGAAATTCGGCCTGAAAACAGGAGATATTGTGTGCGGGAACACGCGGGTTCACGCGCAGCAGGAGAAGTTCTCCGCGCTGCTGTTCGTGAAGCTGATTAACGGATGCACTCCTTCCGAGGCCGCAAAGCGGTTTGACTTTGAAAGCATGACGCCCGTTTTTCCAAATGAGCGCCTGAGAATGGAACGCACCGGACGTGAAATTGCGATGCGGATTGTCGATCTCCTTGCCCCGATCGGCAAGGGACAGAGAGGACTGATCGTTTCTCCGCCCAAGGCAGGAAAGACGACGCTTCTGAAGGATATCGCAAGGTCCATCCTCCGGAACAATCCTGAGATGCATATTCTCATTTTGCTGATCGATGAGCGCCCTGAGGAAGTCACGGATATCCGGGAGGCGATCGTGGGGGACAACGTCGAGGTTCTTGATTCGACCTTTGATGAGACACCGGAACATCACAAGCGGGTTGCCGAGATGGGAATCGAGCGGGCCAGAAGGCTGGTGGAGCATCAGAGGGATGTGGTGATCCTGCTTGATTCGATCACACGTCTGGCGAGGGCTTATAACCTGATTGTCCCTCCGTCCGGGAGAACCCTGTCCGGCGGCCTTGATCCCGCAGCGCTGCATCCGCCGAAGCGGTTCTTCGGTGCCGCCAGAAACATGCGCGAAGGCGGAAGCCTTACGATTCTTGCGACCGCGCTGGTTGATACCGGATCCAAGATGGATGACGTGGTATATGAAGAATTCAAGGGAACCGGCAACATGGAGCTGATCCTTGACCGAAAGCTTTCTGAGCGGCGTGTCTTCCCGGCTATTGATATCCAGAAATCAGGAACGAGAAGAGAGGACCTGCTCCTGACTCCGGATGAAGGGGAAGTATCCTATGTTATGCGGAAGGCAATGAACGGCATGAAGGGAGAGGATGCGGTGGAACGGATCCTTGATATGTTTGCCCGCACCAGGAGCAACGAGGATCTGATTCAGCGCGTGAAGCACTCGCATGTCGTCTGACAGGCAGCGGGTTTCATTTTCACCGGCCCCTGTACTCAGCAAGGCCGGCAGATCCTGTTACAGGCCCTGGCAGCTGTCATTGACGAAACTTGTTTACACAAAATAAAAACTGTGGTATACTTTTCACAGAAAACAGGCAGTCTCATTCATTTGATTGACATACTGACATACTGACATAACGACACAGGAATTTAAAGGGGGTGGTTCTATGGAAAAGATCGTGATTACGATCGCCCGCTATTACGGCAGCGGCGGGAAGACCATCGGTGAAATGCTCGGCGGGGAACTTCACATCCCGTTTTACAATCGGGAGATCCTCCGGATGGCATCTGATGATTCCGGCATCAATGAAGCGCTGTTTGCACAGGCGGACGAGAAACTCAGAGGGACCTCTTTGTTCCGCATCGCGCGGAAAGCTTACGACGGAACAGTGATCCCGCCTGAAAGCAGAGATTTTCTGTCGAACCAGAACCTTTTTAACTATCAGGCGAAGATTATCCGCGCGCTTGCGGACGAGGAGTCCTGCATCATCATCGGACGGTGCGGCGACTATGTGCTGGGCGGCAGAGAGAACCTCATACGGGTTTTCATTTACGCCAGCCCGGAATACTGTCTGGAGCAGGCGAAGAAGCGGGGCGCGTTCGGCGGAAAGACCACGATGAAGTTTATTCAGGAGACGAACAGATACCGTGCTGAATATTACAAGTATTATACGGGACATGACTGGAATGACTGCCGCAATTATGATCTTTGCCTGAACAGTGGAGCAATCGGGTTCCAGGGGTGTGTAGACGCTATCAAAGAATACATCAGAATCCGGTTTCCGGGTTATCAGAACGACGCTCTGTGAAGCGTGTCGCAGATACCGGCAGAAGAGGTCCTTCGGGACCTCTTCTTTGTTGGTTGCGCCCGGTTACGCGGTTGTGTTAAGATGAATCAACACATGGGAAAAGTCTATGCCAAAAGGGGAGCCGGGGGGATACAGGATGGATAGAGATGATATGCAGTTTGAGGAGACGGAAACGAAGGATGAGCTGGAAGAAGCAGCCCGCAGGCGCCGCGAAAGGCGCAGGAGAGAACGGAGGCTGAAGCGGATTACGATCATACTGGTATTGCTTGTGATCCTTGCCGCGGTGGCTTTGGTATATGCATTTGTGCTTGTTCCAAGAGACGATGACCTTCCCTGGCCGTCCTTTTGGGTGAAGCGTCCTTCTTTTCAGACACAATCGCAGTCTGCCGGGAAGGATGACGGGGCTGCAATCCCGGATGCGGGAGAGAACCGGCAGAAGGAAAGCGAGGTTCAGAAGGAAACTGCCATGGTGCAGGAGACCCGGCCTGTGACACAGGAGACTGCGCCCCAGAGTGAAGCTGCGCCGGACGAACCTTCTAAGCGCGAAGACGCTCAGGCGCAGATCGCTGAGGCCAGGAAGCTTGCCATGGGATATGACTACGACGGGGCGGTCATGGAGCTGATGACGATCTCCGGCTATGATACCGATTCAACGATTCAGCAGATGATTGCGGATTATACGGCGCAAAGGGATGCCTGCACAGCGGTTGATCCCTTTACGGTTCCTCACATTTTCTATCATTCCCTGCTGAACTCGACGGCAAAAGCCTTCAATGTGGAAACACTCGGACAGGGCGCGGTAGACGGATACAACGCGTGGATGGTGACCGTGGATGAATTTGATGCGGTCACACAGCGCCTGTATGATGAGGGATATGTCTATGTAAGGCTGCGCGATCTGGTGACGGATACCGTGGATGCGGACGGGATCCACCATTTTGCGCCGAATCCGGACCTGAAGCTGCCGGAGGGCAAGAAGGCGATCGTGCTGTCCGTGGATGACTTAAGCTATTATCACTCCTATGAAGCGGCCAGTTTTCCGGAGAAGCTTGTGCTGGATGAAGAGGGAAATGTGAAGTGTCTCTATACGGATGCAGCGGGCAACACAAGCGTGGGAGATTATGATGTCGTGCCGAGACTGAATACCTTCCTCGCCGCTCATCCGGACGGGGCTTATCACGGCGCGAGGGGCATCCTTGCGATGACCGGCTATAACGGAGTGTTCGGATATCGGACAGATTCCGACTATCTTCTGAAGGAGCATCTGATGGAGGACCAGCAGGCATGGCTGAATGCCCATCCGGACTTCAACTATGATCAGGAGATCGCGGAAGCGACGAAGATCGCAGATGCGCTGAAGGAAGAGGGGTGGGAGTTCGCTTCCCATACATGGGGACATCTGTCTGTCACGGACAAGTCCGTGGAGGCATTAAAGACAGACAATGAGAGATGGGTCGCGACGGTGGAGCCCATCGTCGGGAAGGTGGACACCATTATCTTCGCGCATGGAAATGACATCGGCAGCTGGGAAGGCTATGAGGGGAATGAGCAGTACGACTATTACAATTCCGCCGGATATCACTTCTACTGCAATGTAGATGGCTCGGTACCGTACTGGGTCCAGATTACGGACCGGTATGTGAGGCAGGGCCGGATCGATGTGGATGGCTACCGCCTGTGGCTGGCGTTAAACGGAGAGGACAGCTCCCTGAGCAAGGTGGTTGATGTCACAGGAATCTTCAATCAGGAACGTCCAACCCCGGTTGTTGCGAACGGGGAGGTCTGACTTTCCGATTCGAGGATACCACGGATATTACAGATATCACGGATATCGCAGACCTGCTTCTGAGTTTTGAGGATCGTCAGGACAGCCGGCGTCTGTCTCTTTAGCGTCTGCCTTCAGCGCGGATCGCCAGGATCGTCGGTGTCTGCCTCTTCTGTATCCGCCTTCAGCGGATCGTCAGGGTTGACAGTGCCGGCCGATTCTTCAGCTTCCGCTTTCTGCGGACTGGCAGGACTGCCTCCGCTGATATTTCTCGCCGCGGCTTCGGCCGCGGCAGTTTTCTTCTTTCTGCGCTCCAGACGGAACAGAATCACCTCCTGATAGAGGAAATCGATGATCGCGGCAATGGGAATTGCGAGCAGAATTCCGATGATTCCCCACATCCGGCTGAATACGATCAGGGAAATCAGAATCCAGATAGACGGAATGCCCAGCTGCCCGCCGAACAGCTTTGGTTTGATGATATATCCGTCCACTGTCTGGAGGGCGATGGTAAAGATCAGGAATCCAAGCGCATACCATGGATTGATCAGGAACAGAATCAGACCGCCGATCACGGCACCAAGAATCGGACCAAAGGTCGGTGCCAGGTTGGTGACTCCGACGATGACCGAGATCAGCGGAACATAGGGATAGCCTACGATCAGCATGAAGATGGCATTCAGAATTCCGATCAGGAGTCCGTCAAGCAGGTCAAACACCATATACTGCATCATGATGGAATTGCACCGGCCGAGGAAATCCGTAGACACCTGATAGGACTTTTCATTGGTGATGGCCTTCCAGAGGCGTTTGCCGCCGTTCAGAAGCCGCACCTTGTCCAGAAGCAGGTAGACCGCAATGATAAAGGAAATAATCAGATTAAAGACCTCGACACCATAGTTGATTGTCGTATCAAGAATCTTATTGACGCTTTTTGGCAGGATGTTTGCGATCGTTCCGATCAGATCTCCGGCGGAAGCGATGAATCCGGAGATATCCACATTGTGCCTGGCTGCAAATTCCTGAAGATCCTGCAGCATCTTATTGAGCGACCGGGCATATCCGCCCATATTTCCAAGAAACATCTGTACGCTGGACACGAGCTGCGGGATCATGGCAATCAGGAGAATCGAAACTGCCAGGATGATCACGGAAAATGTAACGACCACCCCCAGCCCTCTGGCGACAGTGGGACGCTTCACCTTCTTAAATACCCTGCTCTCAAAAAACTTGACCAGAGGATCCAGGACATATGCGATCACAAGCCCCGTCAGGACCGGATAGACCACATAGATAATGGCACGGAAGATCTTCCACAGGATATCTATATGGGAAAGGAAAAGAAACAGGACCACCCCGCAGCAGATCGCAAAAGTATACGCTGCCCATGGATGCTCCAGACTTTTTCGGATTTTTTTCCATCTCATCATCGGCCATTCCCCCTCAGGTTACTTCATCTTATCACAGAATCGCCGGGAAGGGAACGGGGCCAACAAAGGCTTGAAGGAAGCAGGAAAATCGATTATCATTGAAGTATTCAGGAGGGGAGACTTGAATTAAGGGGGGTTCATAATGGGCAGATCATCTGATAATCGTAATAATGGCGAGGATGTATTCCGGGAATGGCTCTCGGATCATCTTCGCTATCTTGTTCTTTTGATCGCGCTTCTGGTGGCGGTGATTGTGATCATTATGGCGGTCAGCCTTCTGGACAATCGCCAGGGGAGATCGGAACTGTCAACTGCCGGAGATCCTGATGCGGTTGTGATTATGACTGAGACGGCGTCCGTGATGGAGGAGACATCGCAGAGCATTGCAAGTGCGGCTTCTGAGAGTGAAGCGGCAAAGGAGGCCTCTGAGAGCGAAGGGAAGGCGGAAGTACAGCCGGCTTCTGAGAGCGAGACGGAAGCGTTGGTGCAGGCGGCCTCTGAGAGCGAAGGGAAGGCGGAAGTACAGCCGGCCTCTGAGAGCGAGACGGAAGCATTGGTGCAGGCAGCCTCCGAGAGCGAAGGGAAGGCGGAAGTACAGCCGGCCTCTGAGAGCGAGACGGA
>CACXFW010000045.1 GCA_902767065.1 uncultured Lachnospiraceae bacterium
ACACAGACAGGAGGCGTTGCAATGATTGAGGCAACAAGCTGTGGCGGTGTGGTCATATTCCGGGGCAAGATCCTTGTCCTGTATAAGAGCTATCGGAACCGTTATGAAGGATGGGTCCTGCCGAAGGGAACTGTTGAGGACGGGGAAGAATACGACCAGACAGCACTTCGCGAGGTCAGGGAAGAGACCGGAGCGCGGGCGCAGATTATTCAATATATCGGGAAGAGCCAGTATTCGTTTAATGTTCCTCAGAATACGGTGGAGAAGGTGGTACACTGGTATCTGATGCGTGGAGAGAGCTATTATTCAAAACCTCAGAGAGAGGAATTCTTTGTTGATTCCGGGTTTTATAAGTACCATGAGGCATATCATCTGCTGAAATTTTCAAATGAGAAAATGATCCTGGAGAAAGGGTATTCGGATTATCTGGATCTAAAGCGGCAGAACAGATGGGGCTGATGGAATGGTTTGGTATCGGGACCTGTATGTCGGACGGCTGATTGCTTTTCGCCGTAGGAAAGTCGTGGAAGGGATTGAGGCCGGAAAGTATCCGGCCGGCGTCTATGTGGTGATTCTTCCTGAGAGCAGCAGCAGTCAGCTGGAAATTATGTCCGCGGGAGAACTGCGCCATCCCTGGATCAGAACGCACTGCAGGATGATTGTGGCAATCGCGCAGGGCAAGATGGAGGCGCAGGGCCTGGTGGAGCGTATTGCCGGGGATGTCTATCTGGGCGGAGACAGCGCCGACATCCGTTCGTGGCTTATTGAACGGCAGAAAGCTTCTGAATAAGGAATTCACTACAATCCGTGCGGCGAAGCCCTGATGCGGGAATCTCTGAAGGAGGAAGCCCTGATACACTAAGCTTTGATGCTTTGATGTACGAAGCTTTGATGCTCTGAAGGACGAAGCTTTGAGACTCTGAATAAGGAAATGACATGCTGCATGTGATATTGACGATCCTGAAGGTAATCGGTATCGTACTTTTGGTAATTCTGGGAATCCTGCTGGCGGTGATCCTCCTGGTTTTGTTTGTTCCGATCCGGTATCGCCTGCATGGCAGGTATGAGAACGGGATTGCGGAGGCGGACGGGAGGGTCTCGTGGCTGCTTCACCTGGTGCGGGTGAAGCTTTTCTGGAAGGACAACCAGGGGAGGGGTGAGATCCGGATCCTGTGGTTTGTGATCAAGTCTTTTGCTTTTCCGGAGAAAGAGACGGCGTCTGCTGCAGCAGGCGGAACGCAAAAAACCGGATCGGATGATGGGACGAAGGGAAGCCTCAATGCCCAGGAAAGCTCCGGGTCTGACCGGAAGAGACAGGATGGTTTCGATCAGGCCGGCCGCGATCAGGAACGAAAGGAAGGCTCCTCGGACAGCTTCCCGGAGGATCCGGCCGGGAGGAATCAGGCTGAGGAGAAAGCGGATCAGAAGAGATTATCGGGAGGAAAGCCGGTTCAGGAAGAGGAACATGGCAGCCGGGACGGAAAGCTGACACGTGTGTTCGGAAAGATCCGGGAGCTGGTGCGCAGCCTGATCCTGAATATTCCGGGACTTCCGGCCGAGGCACTTGACCGGATTGAAAGGAAGCTTGACCGGATGGAAGGCAGAATCGATCAGTTCCTTCGGAAGGTGGAACCTTATCTGGATGCCACGACAGAACATGCTGTGAGAAAGTCCATCCGGCTTTTGAAATCTGCTCTTCGGGGATATGTTCCCAGAAAGATTGAAGGGTTCCTTCATTTTGGAACGGGTTCGCCGGATATGACAGGAAAGCTGGCGGGACTGATCCTGGTCCTGATGCCGGTTTCAGGAAATGAGTACGTAGTCAATCCGGACTTTTATGAGTCTGTCTTTGAGACAGATACGACGGTCTTTGGCTGTATCCGCCTGTACCGCCTGATCTGGATGATGATCCGGTTTATGGCGGACAAAGAGTGCCGGATCTTTCTTTTCCGGCTGCTTGGCCGGGATAAGAAGAAAAAGGAAAAGCAAAAGAACCGGAGAAAAACAGGGAGAAAGCCGTTGGAGCAGGATCCTGCACAAGGAAGACAATCAAAAGCTGCCTGACAGGAGAATCCCGCAAAAGGAAGGCAATCGAAAGCTGCTGACAGGAGAATCCCGCAAAAGGAAGACAGCATAAAGCCGCTGACAGGAGAATTCCGCTTTGGCAGGAGACGAATAAACAGTTGATAAATGTGACCAGATCGGAGGAATTACGATGGCAGATCAGTTTCAGGGTAATGTAGACACGCTCTTTCAGGGCATGGAGAATTTTGTGACAAGCAAGACCTGCGTGGGCGATCCGATCCGGATCCAGGATACGGTCATCCTTCCTCTGGTAGACGTATCCTTCGGCCTGCTGGCCTCCACAAAGAATGAAAAAGACCGCCGGAACGGGGGCGGAGGAATGGGGGGGAAAATGACGCCTTCCGCGCTCCTGATTATCAAGGACGGCGCGACCAGGCTGGTCAATGTGCGCAGCCAGGACAGCCTGTCACGGATCATCGAACTTGTTCCGGAGCTGATCGACCGTTTTACCTCAAAAGAAAAGACAAAGACGACGCCGGAGGAAGAGACGGTCATGCAGGAGGCTGCGAAAGAGGAAAAGACGTTCTAGGGAAACACGGATGAAAACGTGGAACATGAAAACCGGGAATATGAAAAGAGCTGATGCTTCATCCGCATCAGCTCTTTATTCCGTATCGCTCTTCATACAATCTGACTTATGCACGCTCAACCTTACCTGATCTCAGGCAGGAAGTGCAGACATACATCTTTTTGCTGACGCCGTTCAACTTCACCGTAACATGCTTGATGTTCGCCTTCCACATCTTGTTGCTTCTTCTGTGGGAATGGGAGACATTGTTACCGAAGTGAGCGCCCTTATCACAAATTGCACATCTGGCCATCTCTAGCACCTCCTTCTAAACCGCGACTTGAGTATTGTAACAGAACTCAGGAGTGATTGCAACATGAAAATTACAAGTTGCCGACGGGAGTGTTCTCTGATAAAATATAACGGACTATGGAAGGAGGGGTTCCATGAGTGTTCGCATGAATAACAAACTTGGTTCGATCGAGATCAATCTGAATGTCATTGCTACTTATGCAGGCTCGGTCGCGGTCGAATGCTTTGGCATCGTGGGTATGGCCAGTGTCAATATGAAAGACGGTCTTGTGAAGCTGCTTGGAAAAGAGCATCTTGGTCACGGGATCGCGGTAAAGATTAACGGAGATAAAATCGAGCTGGATTTTCACGTGATCGTATCCTATGGGGTGAGTATTTCTGCGGTAGCTGAAAATCTGGTAAGCAGTGTCCAGTATAAGCTGGAGGCTTTTACCAGCATGGAGGTCAAGAGAATTACAATCCATGTAGAGGGTGTAAGGGTCATCGACTGATCGTTCATCCAGGGAGGTTGGAACGTTGAATTCGAATACCATAGATGCTGCGCTGATGGCAAAGATGTTTCTTGCCGGCGCAAAAAATCTTGAGCTGAAAAAAGAGTGGATTAATGAACTGAATGTTTTTCCGGTTCCTGACGGAGATACCGGGACCAATATGACCCTGACTATCCAGTCCGCGGCGGATGAAGTGAAGAATCTGGAGCCGCTGACGCTGGAGAGTGTCTCCAAGGCCATTTCCTCCGGATCCCTCAGGGGTGCACGGGGCAACTCCGGCGTTATTTTGTCTCAGCTGTTCCGCGGATGCAGCAAGATCTGGAGAAATGAAAGCGCGATCACCGCGCAGAATACGGTCAGGGCATTTCAGAAGGCGGTGGAGACTGCCTATAAGGCGGTCATGAAGCCGAAGGAAGGAACGATCCTGACTGTCGCCAAAGCAGGTTCTGACCGGGCGAAGGAGCTGGTCGAGGCCAATCCGGACATCGAGATGGAGGACCTTCTGAAGGGCGTGATCGATTATATGCAGGTTGTTCTTGATCAGACGCCTGATATGCTTCCTGTGCTCAAGGAAGCGGGCGTTGTGGATTCGGGCGGTCAGGGCCTGGTTCAGATCATGAAGGGCTGCTATAACGGTTTCCTTGGAATTGAAGAGGAAGAGGGGGAAGCGGAAGCTGCGCCGCCGGTCCGGCAGTATGCTTACAGGACCGAGTTTATCCTGAAGAACCGGAAACACATTTCCAAGGAGGAGCGCCTTGGATTCGTGTCATTTCTGGAGGAGCAGGGCGCGGATGTCGCTGCGGAGCGCTGCGAGGAGGGCCTGAAGGTTCACATCAATTCCGACGATCCGGGCGTCGTGCTGTCAAAGGCGCTCAGCTTCGGGTATCTTTCCCGGATTCATGTGATCAACAATGTGGAACGTCCGCAGTATCCGCTCCATATTTTCGAGGAGCAGGAACTGCAGGAGGCGATGGCTGATCCCTGGAAGGATCCGGAGGAGGAAGAAGCCGATTATACGATGCCTCATAAAGAAGTTGGTTTTATCGCGGTTTCCATTGGCAGCGGGCTTGGCGATATCTTCCGGGAACTGGGGGCCGACTATCTGATCGAAGGGGGCCAGACCATGAATCCGTCTACGCAGGATATCATGGATGCGGTGGAGAAGGTCAACGCGGATTCTGTTTTCATCCTTCCGAATAACAAGAATATTATCCTCGCCGCGGAGCAGGCGCAGAACCTGATTCATGACAAGGAGATTATCGTTGTTCCTTCGAAGACGATTCCGCAGGGAATCTCTGCGCTGATCAATTATCTGCCTGATAAGACCGTCCGGGAGAATGAAGCCCTGATGCGTGAGGAGATCCGTCAGGTGAAGACGGTTGAGCTGACCTATGCGGTCCGCGATACGAAGATTGATGAGCAGACAATCCACGCGGGGGATATCATGGGCGTGGCTGACAGCGGGATCATTGCGGTCGGGACGCAGATCGAAGATACGGCGTTTGATTCGGTGAAGTGCCTGATCTCGGAGGACAGCGAGCTGATCTCTGTCTATTATGGGCACGATACGAAGGAAGAAGATGCCGAGGCGCTGGGAGAAAGGCTCAGGGAAGCGTTCCCGGATCTGGAGGTGGAGGTCGCCGCAGGCGGGCAGCCGCTGTATTATTACATCATCTCTGTTGAATAATTGTAATTATTCAGCACCTCCTGGAATTGCTCATGATCCAGTCAGATAAGCTTGCTTATCTGACGGATCTGAGCGGTTCCAG
>CACXFW010000046.1 GCA_902767065.1 uncultured Lachnospiraceae bacterium
CTCTTCTGCTCCGGCGGCATTCTCTTCCGTCTCTTCCGCTCCGGCGGCATTCTCTTCCTCCGGCACCGTATATCCCGCACGTTTCATTTCCTGCAGGAAGGATTCCTCTGACATGCCAAGCCTGTCCACAGCAGTCTTTGCACTGTACAGTCCCTGGGAGACATCCTCGCAGCGCTCCCTCAGCCGGGTCTGCTGCGTGCTGCGTGCCGCGGCCAGCGCGAGCTCCTTCGCTTTCTCCACGAGCACTTCCTCCGCCTGCTCGATGCTGACGGTATCTTCCTCCGGTTCGCCGGGATGATCGTCAGGGCTGCCTGGATCATTCCCGGGCTTATCCCCGCCTTCTGCGCTCCTTCCGTCCCCCTCCCGTTCTTCTCCTGCCGGAATCTGAAGAGACTTCTGCTCTGCGCGGATTGACAGAAACTGGAGCAGCTGGATCAGCATCCCCGTCGCGGCAAGCACCAGCGGGAGCAGGTTCAGCAGCTGTGCCTCACTCAGCTTCTCGCTGATCCAGGGAATGTCGCTGACCGGAAGAAATGCATCGACCAGAAGGCCCAGTACAACGCCGCCCTC
Source organism: uncultured Lachnospiraceae bacterium (assembly GCA_902767065.1). Lineage (GTDB taxonomy): Bacteria > Bacillota > Clostridia > Lachnospirales > Lachnospiraceae > Porcincola. The sequence continues at coordinate 571 of CACXFW010000046.1, forward strand.
CAGCGCGGTCAGAACGATCTTCAGCTTCCTTGTCAGAAGCGCGAACACCGCCCCTGCCGCGAGCGCGATCACAAGCGCCCAGATCCCACCTTTTGCGCCTCCCGGCTCAAGATGCATGACCTTCGGAAGAAGCCATGCCGCAAAGACGGTTCCAAGTACAAATCCCGCCAGAAAATGGAAAGCCCGCTCCAGAAACACATACAAAACGCCTCCCCACACTCCGGCTCCCGCCGAGATGAGCAGCGCCTTCACGGCATTCTGCGGATACTCCGTCGTCAGAAGAATCAGGACAATGAAAAAAGTACTGGTCGCGCCGGCTGCAAAGCGGGCGCTGCGGGTCATCCGGAACCCCCACCAGCAGGAAAGCGCACTGGCACCGATCAGAAGAACCAGCACACCGACCAGAATCGCCTGCATCCAGATGCTCATGGAAAGAAATGTCTCCTTCCAGTCTCTCAGTGCCTCTGCATTCAGCTGTCTTACAGACAGATCCATCATCTTCCAGCTCATCGTTATCCTCTTCAGGAGCCTCCTGATTCCAAGGGAATGATTTTCACCTGTACAATTGTAACCATTATACGATGCAATGGCGCGGGCAGTTGTCCCTGCACGTGCCGCAGTCCGTACATTTTTCATAATCAATGACAGGGAACCCGCCGTCCAGCGTGATCGCGCCGGCAGGGCAGTCTCTGACGCATTTTCCGCAGGAAATGCACCCGATGCGGCAGTTCTCCGTAACCGGCTTCCCCTTCATCGGATTCATGCAGCCGATGTGGGCCGCGCGGTAATAGGGAACCTCGATGATCACGTTCTTCGGGCAGGTGTTCATGCACTTACGGCAGTCAAGGCATTTCTCCTGGTCCACCACGGCAACGCCGCGGTGAATGGTGATTGCCCCGTACTCACACATCCTCACACAGTCCCCGCAGCCGATACAGCCGTAGGAGCAGGACTTCGGACCGCCCTGCGGTACCAGGGCAATGGCCGCGCAGGTCTTCGGGCCTGTGTAATCATACCGGTCAAAGGTACAGTTGCAGTCACCGGAGCAGCGGACAAACGCGACATTGCGGACCACTCTCTCGCTCTTGCCGCCGATGATCCATTTGATCTGGTTTGCCACGCTTTCCTGGCCGACAACACAGGCATTCGCAGGAGCATCTCCCCTGGCCAGCGCAGCAGCCAGGGCCGCACAGCCCGAATAGCCGCAGGCACCGCAGTTTGCGCCGGGCAGAATCTCCAGGATCTCCTTCTCCTTCTGATTGACCTTGACGGCGAATACCTTGCTCGCAAAGCCAAGAAACACGCCCACGAACAGACCGACGCCGCCGATCATGATCGCCGCGAAAAGCATATCAGTCATGCCTTCTATCCTCTCTTAACTTGATAAATGTCAGTCTTTGTGACACTTCCGGCTGTCGCTTTGGAAGCACCTGAAAGAAGACCGGCTGTTTCACTTCAGTCCCGCAAATCCGAAGAACGCAATGCTCATCAGAGCGGCGGTGACCATCACGATCGGGAAGCCCTTGAATGGACGCGGGATATTGTTATCCGTCATCTTCTCCCTTAGATAGGCCATGATGACGATCGCAATCCAGTAGCCGATGGCGGTCGCCAGGCCGTAGATGGTTCCGACGATGATGTTATAGTCCTTCTGGACATTCAGGAGCGCGACGCCAAGCACCGCGCAGTTGGTCGTGATCAGCGGCAGATAGATGCCCAGCGCTTCGTACAGGCTGTGCATATACTTTTTCAGAAACATCTCGACAAACTGGACCAGCGCCGCAACGATCAGGATAAATACGATCGTCTTGAGATACTCCAGATGGAACGGGACCAGAATCAGATGGTACAAGACACCACATACAAAGCTGGCCAGGGTCAGCACAAAGGTCAGGGCTCCGCCCATCCCGCTGGCGGTATCTGTCTTCTGGGAAACTCCCAGAAAGGAGCAGATCCCGAGAAACTGGCTCAGCACGACATTATTTGCAAGAATCGTTGTCACGACCAGCATCAGTATCGCAGAAAATGACATTACCCTCTTCCTCCATGAAGATTCACGGCCGCATCAGCTGCCGGTTTTCCTCCGCAGCCTGCCACTCTCGGACAGCTGCGGCAGTCTCCGCATACGAACTTCCCGGTCGGATCCCAGTCATCCCGCCTGGCGGCTCCGATATGCAGCCGGTTCATGATTGCGACAAATACTGCCAGCACCAGGAACGCGCCGGGTGCCAGAACAAAGATATTGATGGGCTCATAAGAAGCCGGCATCACACGGAATCCGGCGAGAGTTCCATTTCCCAGAAGCTCACGTACAGAAGCGACAAGGATCAGGGCACCGGTGAATCCGATTCCCATGCCGAATCCGTCTGCCAGGGAACCCAGCGGGCCATGCTTTCCGGCGTAGGCCTCCGCCCTTCCCATGATGATGCAGTTGACGACGATCAGCGGGATATACACGCCAAGCGATTCATACATCGCCGGCGTGAAGCCTTGCATCAGAAAGTCTACAATTGTGACAAATGAAGCGATGATGACGATGTAGGACGGCATTCTCATGCGTTCCGGGATGATCCGGCGCAGCAGGGAGATAAACAGGTTCGACAGCATCAGAATCGCCGTGGTGGAAAGACCCATTCCAACCGCGTTGGTCACAGAGGTTGTCGTCGCAAGCGTCGGACACATGCCCAGCGCAAGCATGAAAACCGGGTTTTCAAAATAGATCCCGTTCACGATCCGCTCCGGAGCGGTGTCCTTCTTCAGATGGATATACCGGCTCAGGTCGAAGCGTTTTTTCTGCCGGGCAGGATCAATCATGATCCCGGGATTCCGTGTACTCATTTCCCGTCCTCCTTTTGATCTGGGCTCAGCTTCCATGCCGTGATCAGCGCGGCATTGACATCGTCCGTCACGGCAGACGTCGTGATCGTACATCCGCTGATCGCATCGATCTCATTATTCCTGGAAGCGCCGCTCTTCGTATACAGGAGCAGTTCCCCCTCATTCAGTGTCTTTCCGGAAAACTGGTTTACGAACCATTCCTCCCTGGCGCGCATGCCCATGCCGGCGGTCTCGGACAGGGACAGGAAAGAGATTCCCTCCAGTGTCACACCGCCATCCGCATTCGGCGAAATGCCGCACATCACGGTGACATTCCCGCCATACCCATCCGGGTTGTCAGCAGTGATCACATATCCGGTAAGCGTTCCATCCGCATCAAATGCTCCGTCAACCTGCGTGATAGTCGTGGTTGCCAGGCTGGCAGAGGCGACTGCCTCTTCCACCGAAGCGGGAATTGTCATGTCTCCTGCAGATCCAGTCTGATCCAGGACATACAGCGTCTCAAAATGATCCGCGTTCTCCATGACCTCTCTCTGGGCCTTCGCCTTTGCGTCGGCCTGTGCCTGAGCGATCGGGGCCTTTGTCACGCCATGCGCAGCGCCAAGAAGGCATCCTGCCACAAGGGTAATCGCTACCAGAATGAAAATATCCTTCGTGATACTTTCCTTCTTCTTTGTCTCGCTCTTGCCGGAGGGCTTGCCGGAATCACTGTACTTCTGGCCGACATAGATCTCATCCGAGGTCCGGTGAATCACAGAAGGATTCGGTTCCTCTCCAAAGGCCTGGGAAGAGGCCTTCTGTGTACCCTTTGCCTCATTTTCTTTCCTGCTCAGCGTATCGCTCATGCGTCCTTCTCCTTCTTTCCGGCCGCTTTCAGGCGTCTTGCTTCCTTCTTCTTCTCTCTCACCAGCCGCCTGTTCTCCCGGCTCTCCCGGACCATCCCCGCCGCAACAGGCTTCGTTACGCGTTCGATCACGGGAACCAGAAGGTTCATGAAGATGATCGAATAGGAGACGCCTTCTGCACCTGATCCGATCAGCCGGAACACCCAGGTCAGAATGCCCAGCGCACAGCCAAAAACAACCTGCCCTGCCGCCGTAATCGGGCTGGTCACATAATCGGTTGCCATGAACCACGCGCCAAGCATGAGTCCTCCCGCGCACACCTCCTGCAGCGTGAAAAGAAGCGGCGCGTCATACCTGCGCACCAGCGCGGTGATCAGCGTTAAGAGGGCAAAGGTTCCAATGTAGCTTCCGGGAATCCGGATCCTTATGACCTTCATCGCCAGCAGGAAGAGTCCTCCTGCCAGAATGGCAATGGCGCTGACCTCTCCGATGCAGCCCATGGTGTTTCCCAGAAACAGTGCCTTCAGGTCGAACAGGACGCCCGCCTTCAGATAAGCAAGCGGTGTCGCGCCTGAGAGGGCGTCCGTCGTTCCCGGAACCTCGGTCACAATCCTGAAGATGCCGTTTCCCGGTGTAAATGCCGTCATCCTGCCCGCAAAGGAGATCAGCAGGAAGCACCTTGCGCCAAGCGCCGGGTTCATGAAGTTCTGCCCGAGCCCTCCGTAGAGCTGTTTGATGACTACGATCGCAAAGACACTGCCCAGGCAGGGAATCCACACGTCAATTCCGGGCGGCATGTTCATTCCGATCAGAAGTCCCGTGACTAACGCAGAACCATCAAAGATCGTGATGGTTTTATGCAGAAGCTTTTCATATACATACTCAGACACCACCGCCGACAGCGTTGAGGCAATCAGGATCAGCAGCGCATGCCATCCGAATGCAAGCACCCCCGCGATCCATGCCGGTGTCAGCGCGGCGAGCACCAGGAGCATGATTTTCCGCGTGGTCATCATCCCCCTGGTATGCGGGGACGCGGATACCTGTAGTTTCGAATTCATAGGTTCTCCTCTATAAACAACAGTTTATTCCTGACAAGATCCGTTCGGGGCCGGTCCCGTAATCGAGACTATAGTCAACGTCAAATATGATTTGACGTTGACTAAGTGCCTCCGGCTGGATGCGCATGGATTTGCATCGGTAATATGTCGCCTTC
>CACXFW010000047.1 GCA_902767065.1 uncultured Lachnospiraceae bacterium
GCGTCTGCCCTCACGGATCTTCCGCATCCCCGATCAGCTTCTCCAGCGTATCGAAAAGAGCCTCCGGCTCCACCGGCTTGGACAGGTGCGCGTTCAATCCGGCCTGCATGCTGCGCTGGACATCCTCATCGAAGGCATTGGCGGTCAGCGCAATCATCGGAATGCGCTTCGCGTCCTCCCGGTCCATCGCCCTGATCAATCTCGTGGCTTCCAGACCGTCCATCTCGGGCATACGCATATCCATCAGAATCGCATCGTAGCTGCCGACAGGGCTGTTCGCGAATTTCTCCACAGCAATCCTGCCGTTCTCCGCGACCTCCACCTCGATCTCGCGCATGCTCAGCACCATCACCATGATTTCCATATTCACCACGACATCCTCCGCCAGCAGGACGCGCCGTCCCTTCAGGTCGGCACGGTTGGCAGACAGAGCCGCACTCTTGCGTCTGAACGCTTCCCGGAACTGGTCCAGGACGCTGCCGGCGAAGAGCGGCTTCGGCACAAAGGTATCCACCCCTGCGCCTTTCGCCTCATCCGCCACATCATCCCAGTTGTATGAGGTCAGGATAATGATGGGGGTATCGTGTCCGACAACGGAGCGGATCTTGCGTGTTGTCTCCACGCCGTCCATATCGGGCATCTTCCAGTCGATCAGAAGAAGATCATAATCCTCCCTGCGCGCATGGTGCAGCTTCACCATCTCAAGACCCTCGTCGCCCGATCTGGCCACCTCGCAGCTCGTTCCGACCTGCGACAGAACAATCTGGGCATGCTCCAGCGCGATCGGGTCATCGTCGATGACGAGCACCCGCATCTCATGCGGTGCCAGATCGCCCTCCTCGACGAAGGTATTCACGTGGTCGGCTTCTCCCAGCGTCACAAACGCGCGGAAGGTCGTTCCTTCGCCCTTCACGCTCTCCACCTCGATATGGCCGTTCATCAGCTCCACGATGCTCTTCGTGATCGGCAGGCCGAGGCCCGTGCTCCCATACCGGCTCGTGGAGGAGGAATCCTCCTGGCTGAACGCGTCAAAAAGATACGGCAGATAGTCCTTGCTCATCCCGATGCCAGTATCACGAAACGTAAGCTTCAGCGTGGCCTTCCCGTCAAACCGCTGCCCCTCTTCGATCAGGAACGTCACGCTGCCGCCCGCCGGCGTAAACTTGACAGCGTTCCCAAGGATGTTGATCATGACCTGCTTGAGCTTCATCTCATCGCCGATATAGTAGTCGTCGATCTTCCCGATCATCCGGCACTCGTACTGCACCCCTTTTTCCCTGCACTGTCCGCTGATCATGGTGTTGACCTGCTCCAGGCTTCTGGCAAAGGAAAACTCCTCGTTCTTTATGATCATCTTGCCCGACTCAATCCGGGACATGTCCAGGATGTCATTGATAATGCCAAGCAGATGGCGGGCGGATTGTCCGCTTTTTTCCAGATATTCCTTCACCTGATCCGAAGCCGTCGGATCATTGATCGCGATGCTGTTCAATCCGATAATCGCGTTCATGGGGGTACGGATCTCGTGGCTCATGTTCGAGAGGAACGCCGTCTTCGCCCGGCTGGCCTGCTGTGCCGCCTCCAGGGCATCGCTGAGAGCCTGCTGCTGTTCGATCTCCCTGCGTGTCTTATCATCCACATCCGCGAAGCCCGCGCTGACATTATGGACTACATGGTCGTCCCTGTCCTCCGGATGGCGCACTCCCGCGAAGCGCACTGCCTCATAGGACTCTTTTCCGTCCACACTGATCCGGTATCGGAAGGAAATGACCCGGTTCTCTTTCAGCCCTTCGCGGATGGCATCCGGCTGGATGAACCGCATGAATTCCTCCCGGTACTCCGGCAGGACATACTCTTCGCAGTATGCGGTGACAGATTCCAGATAGGAAAAATGCATCCCCGCCCGCATCCCGTCCAGATCGGAGCGGGACTGATAACACACTCCCCTGTCCTTGTCCAGTTCCACGTAATAGACACTGCGGAAGTCCGAAGCCAGGGCAGTGATCATCTTCGACTGCTCCTCCTGCTGCGCCTGCTGCTCAAGGAGCGCTTCCTGAAGCTTCAGCCGCTGCTCCATCTCTTCATGCTTCGCCCGGTTCGCCGCTTCCGATGTCTCCTTCTCCAGCCTGAGCCTTGCGTTTCTCCGGTTCTGAATGAACATGAAGGAAAACAGAGCGCCCAGCACAACGATTGTCAGAAGACTCTGGAGCAGGCCGCGGAGGACGATTCCGTTCGTAACCCCTCCGATTCTGTCACTGATCACGCTCTCCCGGATGAGGTACGTGAGCATCCAGTCCGTCCCCTTCACACGCGCATAGCTGAGCGTTTCCTGGATCCCATCGTAGGTAAAGGATACGACGCCCTTCCGGCCTTCTCTGAAATCACGCTCCACCTGTTCAAAAGAGTATCCCGGCGCATACACCGCCTGAGCGAGTGCCTCCAGAAGGTTGTCCTCTACCGCAAGCCCTCCGAGCACCGTATTGCTGAGCGCGATGCCGCCGGAAGTGTAGATGTTGCAGAAGGTCACCCCGTTTTCCTGAGATCCCATGGACAGCCCCTTCAGCATAACGTCCATATCGATCTCCATAAAGCACACGATAAGCTGCTTCCCGTCAATAGAAAGCTCCCGGTCCCGGATCGGAACGGCGATGACCGCCTTCTTCTCCGGCGTATCCGGGTTCTTCACGAAGATGACAGGGCCGTCAATGGTCTGCGGATCAAAGTCATAATCGCCGATGTCCTCCCGGACTCCTTCATCTGCCGTATAGACCAGACCGTCCGAATCAACGAAAGCAAACCGCTCCAGGTTGAACAGCTGCTTCATCTCCCGCTGGTAGGCACGCATATGCTCCAGATCGCTGAGGTCTTCCTCCGTGATCAGCCCGACGGCGATATTGATCTCCTCGATGCTGTCGGACAGATTTCCCTCGACAACCTGTTCCCGGCGCCCGGCGAGCTCGTCCAGATACAGCAGGCTGACCGAACGTACCGCCTCAACCGTGTCCTTGTGGGCGCTTTGTCCCATCCAGATCGTCCCGCCGATCAGAATGACCGCCAGAAGGAGAATCCCGATCGCAGCGATCAGACCGGTCCGGTTCTTTTTTCTGCTCTCCATCATGGAACGCGCCTCCCATCTCTTCCATCCCTTCAGATCAGCTCCCGCACAGCCTCCGGGGCTCTTTGGGAGCCGGTCCTTCAGGAAATGATCCTGTCATGCGTTCTTCAGTTCATCGCGCTTTGCGAGAAGCTTCTCCAGATAGGCAGAATAATCCGCGTCCTTCTGAGTGCGCAGAAGCTCTGTCATTTCCGACGCGGTCTCATAAAGCGGCGTAAGCGAAAGATTCCCCAGCACGCCCTTCAAAGCATGGGCGGCTTCAAAGGCGTCATGGCGGTCATCTGCGGCAATGGCGCGGGAGAGCCTCTCAAAGTTCGCGTCCTCCAACGCCATATTGACAAACTTCAGATACATCGTCTCGTTGTTCAGGCAGCGTCCCAGTCCGTCTTTCGTATTCGCTCCCAGGCTTTGCAGCAGTTCAATTGTCAACATCTTCTGTCACCTCTTTCTCCTCTATAATAACGATAGTTTATCACTGACAATATCCGTTCGGATGCCGGCCCCGTACTCGAAACTGCGCCGTCCTTCGAATCTGCACTTTCAAGTGGGGTCCGGCTCTTCACATCGTGCCTGCCGGTCAGGCCGGCGTCTCAACATTTAGTTTAGCATATCAGGTTAAACATGTCAGCGATCAATTCCGCCGCCTGAACAATTCTATCCTGTACGGTTACGGGTCACAGCGAAGAACACGAAGTGTTCTGAGCAATGGGGGCTGAATAGTTACCTTTATACAATCTTTATGTCAGCCGCCTAATCTTAATCCTCTCTTTATGCCTTACGCAGTATAAAGAAACCGGAGGCAGGCGTATGAATAAGATCCTATCGCTTTTCAGAAAGATTACTCCTTTCCAGATCATCACGTCCGGATTTTTGCTTGTGATCCTGCTGGGCAGTCTGCTCTTGTATCTGCCCCTGTCCAGGGCGGGAGATTCTCCCTGTTCCTATCTGGACGCGCTGTTCACGTCCACTTCCGCCGTGTGCGTGACCGGGCTGGTGGTCCACAATACCGGAACCTACTGGTCGACTTTCGGACATGGTGTCCTCGCCGTGCTGATCCAGATCGGCGGACTGGGTGTGATTACCGTAGCGATCACATTTTCCCTGCTTTCCGGGAAAAAGATCGGACTCAGGACAAGGGATCTGATGCAGAACGCAATCGGCGCCCCCCAGCTTGGCGGCATCATCCGCTTCACCCGATTTCTGCTTCTGTTCACGCTGCTGGCGGAAAGTGCGGGCGCTTTCCTGCTTGCCCCGGGATTTATCCGGCGGTACGGAGTCGGAAATGGAATCGCAAAGTCCTTTTTCCATTCCATTTCCGCTTTCTGCAACGCGGGATTCGACACGCTGGACAAAAACGGCACCTTTGCCTCCCTGACCAGATACAGCGCCGATCTGGTCGTCAATCTTGTCATCATGCTGCTGATCATCATCGGCGGGCTCGGATTCTTCACCTGGAAGGACCTGATCCGGAACCGCTTCCGATGGAAGAATCTTAAGATGCAGACCCGGCTGATCCTCACGACAACGGCTCTTCTGATCCTCGTTCCGGCAATTGTGTTCTTCTTTTTCCAGTTCACACAGGGAAGCCTGAAGGAACGGATCCTGATGTCCCTGTTCCAGTCCGTGACAACCAGGACGGCGGGATTTAACACCGCTGACATCGGCAGCCTGAAGGAAGGAAGCCGCCTGATCATGATCCTTCTGATGCTGGTCGGAGGAAGTCCGGGCTCCACGGCCGGAGGCATCAAGACGACGACCGGCGCGGTCCTTCTGCTTGTGCTGATCCGGAACATCCGCAGGAACCGGAACATCCGCGTATTCGGGAGAACAATCCCGGAAGAAAGCATCCAGGAAGCCTACACCGTCTTTTTCCTGTATCTGATCCTGTTTCTGACAGGCAGCCTGGTGCTGAGCGCACTGGAAGAGTTTTCGATGCTTGACTGCATGTTCGAATGTGCGTCCGCCCTGGGCACCGTCGGGCTTTCAACCGGCATCACTGCGTCGCTTGGAGCAGTCTCAAAGCTGATCCTGATCTTCTTTATGTATTTTGGACGGGTCGGCGGATTAACCCTCGCCTATGCGGCTTTGCAGACCACAAGGCCCAATTCCGGCAAGCTGCCGGAAGCGCATGTGATGATCGGATGACCATCTGCAAAGATCCAGCGCAGCAAACGACAAAAGAAA
>CACXFW010000048.1 GCA_902767065.1 uncultured Lachnospiraceae bacterium
CGTGAGTTCACAACCCTTGCTTTTGCGCATGATGGCATCGAACTGGAATGGAAGGGCAGCGGCCTGGAAGAAAAGGGCTACGACAAGAAGACGGGGAAGATGCTGGTGTGTGTGAATCCCCAGTGGTTCCGCCCGACGGATGTCGTTAACCTCTGGGGAAATCCGACCAAGGCGAAGACGAAGCTCGGCTGGGATCCGCTCAAGACAAGCTACGAGCAACTCGTCGCGCTGATGGCGGAGCATGATCTGAAGCTTGCGCAGCGAGAGTCAGCACAGAAGGCTTGACCGGATTCTTCGTAGCGAGAAGCAGCGCAAAGGGCGTGATCGGCTTTTCTCAGCGAGAGGCAGCGCAGGTGTGATGAATGAGAATGTGCAGAGGAACTGTTAGATGAAAACAGCTTTGATTTTTGGGGCGGCCGGCTTTGTCGGCCGCTATCTGGCAGAGGAACTGAGCTCACATGGGTACCGTGTAGTCGGGAGTGATGTCATCAATCCTGGAATCACACCCACAGAATCCGGATTTTCTGATTTTACGGTCTGCGACCTTCTTGACGCCGCAGGCATTCTCAGGGTTGTGGAGCAGTACCGGCCATCGGCGATCATCAATCTGGCGGCGGTCAGCAGTGTGAGCCAGACCTGGAAGATTCCGCAGAAGACGATGGAAGTGAATGTGAACGGCGCGCTGAACATTCTGGAAGCGGCGCGCGTATCTGTACCGGAGGCGTCGATCCTCTTTGTGGGCTCCAGTGAAGAGTACGCAGTGTCGGAGGAGCCTATCAGCGAAACTACGCCGTTGAACGCGAACAATCCATACGGGATCTCAAAGGTCGCCATGGAACAGTTTTCCGAGATTTACCGGAACCGGTACGGAATGAAGATTCATTCGGTCCGATCCTTCAATCATACGGGAGTTGGGCAGAAAGAAAACTTTGTGATTCCGAGCTGGTGTAGGCAGGCCGCAGAGATCACGAAAAGCGGCAGGAGCGGTGTGATGAGAGTCGGGAATACGACGGTCATCCGCGATTTCGGAAATGTAAAGGATATGGCGAGGGCCTACCGTCTTGTGCTGGAGAGTGAGGACAGCTCGGTCATCTATAACATAGGGACCGGAAACGGGATTCTTCTCTCTGACCTGCTGGAGTACATCGTGTCCCTCTCTCCGCAGGAGATCACGGTCGAGCAGGATCCGGAACTGTTTCGCCCGTCAGACAATCCTGTAATTGTGTGCGACCATTCCCTGATCACGAAGAGACTGAGGTGGATACCGGAACATTCCATCTATGACACTGTGAAGGAGATGTACGAAACGTATCTGCAGGAGCTGTGACGCTGGATACCAGGCGGTGTCAGCAAGTCAGATAATAAAGTAGCCAATTTGACTCGCTGCACTCCCCGGTGCGACAGTCAAAAACGTCAGGAAAACGGACGTTTATAGATAAGAAAAACCTTGCTTCAACAGACCACCTGGAGTGCATATACCAATGGAAAAGAGAAGGGACATCAGAAAGACAATAGCGGCGTGCATCGTAATCTGCCTGCTGCAGGCTGCGATCCTGTTCGTGAATTATCATGATTTCAATATCCGGTATCCGATGCTGTACGGGGACGCGGATATTATGGCTGTGTTCTGCTATGCGAAATCCATTGATGAATTTGGTATTACGCTCGAGAATCCTATGCTGGGCGGCAGGACCGGATTCGATATGTATGATTATCCCTACTCGGACTCTCTCTCCTTTCTGCTGGTCAAGGGGATCGGGCTGTTTACGGATAATCCGTTCCTGATCATTAACCTGTTCTTTTTCCTCTGTTCCTTCCTGACGGCGGTGATTGCCTTTCTGGTTTTGCAGAAGTATCTGGATTCGACAGTGCTCTGCGCTGCTCTCGGACTGCTGTATGCGAATACCTTCTTTTATCAGATGCGGTATGTCCATATGTGGCTCGTCCCGTACTTCCTTCTCCCTGTTGCGTGTTCGCTCGCAATCGATATCATTGACGGAAGGATCGTACCGGAGGGCTGCCGGGTCTGGAGAAGCAGGTCCTTCTATAAAGCGCTTGTGCTGGCGTTCTGCTGCGCCTTTACCGGGCTGTACTATGCGTATTTCACCTGCGCGCTGCTTGCCGCCGCGCTGGTGATCCGGTGCATCAACGCGGGCAGGATCAGGGGGAACCTCTACCCGGTCTTCCTGATTGGCGCAACCCTGACCGGTGTGCTTCTGTCGATTCTCCCGAACCTCCTTTACTGGTCCCGGAACGGGACAAACCCGGAGAGCGAGCTTGCCCTGCGGAGCGGATATGAAACAGAACTCTATGGGTTGAGGCTCGTCCAGCTGTTTCTGCCGAGATACCAGCACAGAATCGGTGCTCTGGCGTCGCTGACGGATCATTACAAGACGACGTATCCTTATGTAAATGAAAATGAAACCGTCTCTCTCGGCCTCATTGCGTCGATCGGATGTATCATCGGAATCGTATGGCTCTTCGCGAATGGAAAAAAGGTAAAGAAGACATACTCGTGGCTGATTCTTTCGGTGTTTCTGATCACGACGATCGGCGGGATCGGAACCATGATCTCTCTGTTTGTCGACATTCCGGTGAGATGCTACTGCCGCATGTCGCTGATGATCACGTTCCTGTCACTGCTGTGCCTGGGGACTTTTCTGGAGAGAATACTGCGTGGCCGGTCCGGGTGGATACTCGCGGTGATCTCTGTCGTGATTTTGTGTGTTGGGATCTTTGACCAGACACGAAGCGACGGCGGGAACGGCTACGGCGTGTCGGACTATTCGGACGGAATAGAGAAGACGAGGGCGTATTTTCAGGAGATTGAGTCGGATGTCGGCGCTGGGAGCTATGTTTTCGAGCTTCCCTATGTGCGCTGGCCCAGCGGCATGTATTACAGGCTGTTCAAGGGATACATGTTCACAGATGATATTCACTGGAGCTTCGGGGCAATGCAGGGGCGGGAGGAGGCCCGCTGGCAGGAACAGACCGCCTCGCTCGGCACGGGTGACATGGTCGCGGAACTTCTGAAGAACGGCTACGACGGCATCTATGTGGATGTGGCCGCGTACAATGCTCTGGTCGGAGAAGGAGCATTTGACCGTCTCCGGGACGAGTTAGATGACCTGCTGCAGACGGAACCCATTGTCGATGAAGGAGGCTCCCAGTATTTCTGGAATTTGAAAAACAGCGGCCTTGCTTCTGCTGGCACAGACCAGGCAGCGTGACCAGACTTCGAACGCTCGTTCTCAACCCGCCGCAGGTTGTCCTGCGGCGGGGTTTTATGGTATAGTGAAGGGAATTCTTCAGGAAGGGAATAAGGAAGCATAGAATGAACATCATTCTTTTATCCGGCGGCTCCGGCAAGCGGCTGTGGCCGCTTTCAAATGAGATCCGCTCGAAGCAGTTTATCAAGATTTTCCGCAAGGAAGATGTGCCTGGCCAGCCAGATAAGCCAGAGGGTTCTGATCAGTCGGATGGCTCTTACAAGCCCGGTGGAACCATTGATTCATATGGGACATCTGAGTCCGACGGTATCTATGAGTCGATGGTCCAGAGAGTCTACCGGCAGATCCGCAGGATCGATTCAGACGCGAAGGTGACGATTGCCACCTCACGCACGCAGGTCTCTGACCTTCTGAATCAGCTCGGCGACGGAATCGGCATCTCGGTGGAGCCTTGTCGGCGTGACACCTTCCCGGCTATCGCCCTTGCGACCGCCTATCTTCATGATGTGATGAATGTCAGTGAGGAGGAGGCTGTGGTGGTCTGCCCGGTTGATCCGTTCGTGAACGATGACTACTTTGCCGCGCTGAAGGATCTCGGCGAGCTGGCGGCGAAGGGTGAGGCGAACCTGTCCCTGATGGGCATCGAGCCGACATATCCGGCGTTCAAGTATGGATATATCATCCCCGAGACGAAGGACCCGGTCAGCAGGGTGTCGACATTTAAGGAGAAGCCGGACACGGAGACGGCGAAGAAGTACATTGCGCAGGGCGCGCTGTGGAACGGCGGCGTATTTGCATATCGTCTTGGCTACGTGCTCCGAAAGGCGCATGAGCTGATCGACTTCACGGACTATCAGGATCTGTTCAACCACTATGAGACGCTGAAGAAGATCAGCTTTGACTACGCGGTGGTCGAGGGGGAGAAGAGCATTTCTGTCATGCGGTTCGCGGGCCAGTGGAAGGACCTCGGAACCTGGAACACACTGACGGAGGCGATGTCCGGCAACACCATCGGAAAAGCGGTCATGGATGACTGCTGTGAGAATGTTCATGTGGTAAATGACCTCGATATCCCGGTCATCGTCCTGGGCATGAAGGACGCCGTGGTCGCGGCGAGTCCGGACGGGATTCTGGTCTCGGACAAGGAGCGCTCCGGCCATGTGAAGGATTATGTGGAGAAGCTCGACGAGCAGGTCCGCTTCGCGGAGAAGTCCTGGGGCGAGTACCGCGTCCTCGATATGCAGGAGGAGAGCGAGACCGTCCGGGTCACGGTTCATGCCGGGCACCGGATGAGCTATCACAGCCACCAGCACAGAGATGAGATGTGGACGATCATCTCCGGTAAGGGGAGGACGATCGTCGACGGGATGGAGCAGAGCGTGGAGCCGGGGGATGTGATCACGATGCAGGCAGGCTGCCGGCACACGGTGATTGCCGACACCGAGCTGCAATTGATTGAGGTGCAGATCGGCAGGGAAATATCTTCTCAGGATAAGATCAAGTATGAACTTGAGTGATGAAGATTCCTTATCTGTACAGGTCGTCTGATACCTGGTCTATCAGGTATGGTTCGAACAGCAAGGGCACTTTCCTGTCCAAGTCTTCTGATATATGATCGATTGGGTATGGTCAGGCATGGGTTTGAACAGTAAGAGTATTTTCAGGCGTGGGTTCGAACAGTAAAAACACTTTCAGATATGAATTCGAATGGAAACAGACCCTTTCTTCTTCGGCCAGCCGGCAAGGATTATCTCTGGGGCGGCAGGCGGCTGAAGGATGATTTCTCGAAAGAGATAGAGTTGGAGCCCCTGGCGGAGACCTGGGAGTGTTCCACCCATCCGGACGGCCCGAGCATCTGCGCATCCGGACCGGATGAAGGGCGGATGTTGATCGATATCCTGCGGGAGCATCCGGAGTACATCGGTTCGCATCCCGCTGTTCAGCCGGACGGAGGGCTTCCGGTTCTGGTGAAGCTGATCGATGCTTCGCAGGATCTCTCCGTGCAGGTGCATCCGGATGATGAATACGCGTTTCAGCATGAGAACGGATCTCTGGGAAAGACGGAGATGTGGTATGTGGTAGACGCGAAGAAGGATGCGCGGATTATCTACGGCTTCTCCCGGGATATGACGAAAGGGCTGCTCAGAAAGAGCCTGGAGACCGGAACCGTCGGGCGGTACCTCCAGAGCGTGCCTGTCCAGAAGGACGATGTCTATGTCATCGAACCGGGAACGGTTCATGGGGTTGGCGCGGGTACGCTCGTCGCGGAAGTTCAGGA
>CACXFW010000049.1 GCA_902767065.1 uncultured Lachnospiraceae bacterium
AAGCACGGAGGATACCTGATCCTGAACGGGCATCACCGGTGGGCCGGCGCAGTCCGTGCCCGCGTCCCGAGCATACGGATTCAGGTCCTGGATCCATGAACGAATCACAGACTGCATAAGAGCCAGATCCTGTTCGATAGTACGAGTCTTGAGGGACGATGTCGTTTCGATGACGGAACCTGACTCCGAACGGAGATTGTCAGGAATAGACGGTTGTTTACAGAGGAGTGAACAGAGGAATGAAGACAAAGACAAAAGACAGGCTCCAAAAAGGCCTCCAGAGTGTGAAGACGTTCTGGACGAAGCACAGGCCTTTGGTGAATCAAAGCAGAAAGAACCTGCTGAGCGTGGACATGACACAGATCCTGGTCCGGCGCGGGAGAAAGGCTGTCCGGTCAATTGACGCCGGCAGCAGGGAAGCCATCATCTTGCAATATAGGCTTCTGGACGAGATCCTGAAAGAAAACAAAGATACGGAATATGGGAAAAAATACGGATTTGCCGGGATCCACGGCGTGCAGGAATTCAAGGAAAAGGTTCCGCTGACCGAGTACGATGACTATGAGCCCCTGGTCCGGCGGATGATGGAGGGAGAGCAGAACGTGCTCAGCGCCCATCCTCCGAAGTATTATGCCATGACCACCGGAAGCATCGGGGTTCCGAAGATCGTACCGGTCTCACAGGCCGAGATGGAAAAGTACAGGCTGTGTACCGTGGAGATGGCATTCGGAGTGGCGGATGAGTATTACCGCAACACGACCGGCAAGGCGGTTCCGGGAGGACGCGGGCTGAACGCGGTTGAGATTAAGGCAGTGCCGACCTCATCCGGCGTGAAGAAAGGCGCGATTTCTTCCACCATGATCTCCGCGATGAAGGATTCCGTTCCCTATCTGCTGGCAACCCCGTGGGAGGTGGTCAGTCCCGGCCGGGAGATGGATATGAAGTACCTCAAGGCCCGCTTTGCCCTGGCGGACCGGGATCTGGTCTTCATGGATTCCGTATTCATGACGGGCCTTGTGGATCTGATGGATTACATCCGGGATCATTATGAGATGCTCTGCCGGGATATTTACCATGGGCGGATCAATGAAAAGATTGAGATTCCCGAAGACATACGCCAGAAGCTGGAGCGCTACCTCGTTCCGGACCAGAATCGTGCGAAGGAGCTTTATCGTGAGTTCCGGGAGGGCTTTGATATTCCCATCATTCCCAGGATCTGGCCGAAAATGAGCTGGATCGGCGGAATCGGGACAGGAGGCTTCTACCCCTATGCCCGGAGGATGCGAAAGTACAGCGGCAGGAGCATCCCCTTTAATAATCTTTGCTATGCAGCATCCGAAGGGCTGATCGGAGTGGCAAGGCATATGGGGGATGAATCGTATGTCCTGATTCCCGACGGAGGGTTTTATGAATTTCTCCCGGTGGACTGCGAAGACGAGACGAAGACGCTGAACATCGACGAGCTGGAGATCGGCGAGGATTACCGCGTGATCATAACCAACCTCTCCGGTTTCTATCGCTACCGGCTTCATGATGTGGTGCGCATCACCAGTTATTACAACGAAACCCCCATGATCCGTTTCGTATACCGGGAGAACCAGCTGATCTCGATTGCCGGCGAGAAGACGAATGAGGAGGATCTTCGCTGGTCGATAGAACAATTCTACCTGGAGACAAAGATCCATGTCAGTGACTACAGCATCTGGGCGGACAGAACCTCCAGCCCGGGACATTATGTCCTGCTGATCGAACCCGCCGCAGTGGTGCCGAAGGAGCGGATCGGATACTGCCGCGATGTGCTGGAGAAAAAGCTGATCCAGGCCAATCCCGCTTACGGGGAAATGGTAAGGACGCTCGTCCTGGGCAAGCTGGAAGTGGTCTTCCTCCAGCAGCAGACCTATCAGCTTTACCGGGATATGCAGATCCTGAAGGGGGCTTCCCCCAACCAGCTGAAGCCGGTACGGATCATCGACACACCGCAGAAAGAGAGCTTCTTCTTCAATCTGAGGGAGCCGTACTAACTATGTAAGGAATTTTCCCCGGATGCTATCGGAAGAAAAGACAGGCAAAATGCATCAGTTATTTCCGAACAGGTCCTAAGGACCTGTTCCCGGGGATCCTCCGTCATACAGTTTCTTCCGCCTCGTAGATCAGCTCTCCCAGGATCTGGAGCAGATGGTCTGATTCGACGGGCTTGCTCAGGTGCGCGTTCATCCCTGCCTGAAGGGAGCGCTGCACATCCTCATCGAATGCATTTGCGGTCAGCGCGATGATCGGGATCTTCTTCGCGTCCTCCCGCGCCAGGGCGCGGATCGCACTGGCCGCTTCCAGCCCGTCCATTTCCGGCATGCGCACATCCATCAGGATCGCGTCGTAGGTTCCGACCGGGCTGTTCTCAAACTTCTCCACACAGATCCTGCCGTTTTCGGCGTGGTCGGTTTCGATGTCCTCCAGCTCCAGCATGTCCATCATGATATCTGCGTTAAATTCCATATCCTCCGCGAGCAGGATCTTCCTGCCCGCGAGGCTGGCCTGCTTCT
Source organism: uncultured Lachnospiraceae bacterium (assembly GCA_902767065.1). GTDB lineage: Bacteria > Bacillota > Clostridia > Lachnospirales > Lachnospiraceae > Porcincola. Next base: position 2,541 of record CACXFW010000049.1, read on the forward strand.
TTTCCTGCATAAGATCCATCCGTCTGCGGCGCGCAATCCTCCCGAATTCCTCCAGCACGCTGGAGGCGAACAGCGGCTTGGAGAGGAAGCTGTCCACGCCGACGCGGTAAGCTTCTTCCTCTATCTCCTCCCAGTTGTATGCCGTCAGGATCACGACCGCGCTCTCCCTGCTGTACAGGTCCCGGATCCGCTCGGTCGTCTCCACCCCGTCCATCAGCGGCATCATCCAGTCCATCAGGATCAGGTTGTAGGGCTCCTGCTTTGCATGCTGGACCTCCATCATCCTGAGGGCCTGCTCCCCGCCTGTGCAGACATCGGCTCTGATTCCCACCTCGTCCAGCACCATTCTGGCATGCTCGGCGGCAGCCTCATCATCATCCACAACCAGCACATGGAGGGCGTGCGGATCAACCGTGTTCTCCCGCCTCTCTCCCCTTATCTCACTGTTCTTCAGCGTGATTGTCACGAAAAACTCCGTACCGACGCCCTTTTGGGATGTCACGCTGATGGATCCGTTCATCATATCCACGAGCCTTTTCGTGATTGCCATGCCAAGTCCCGTGCTGCCGTATTTACTCTTCCGGCTGCTGTCCTCCTGGGAGAAAGCGTCAAAGATCTTCGGAAGATACTCTTCGTCGATTCCGATTCCGGTATCCCTGATCCCGAAGCGCAGCGTGGACTGGTCTTCAAACATCGCCGTTCTCTCCACGGTCAGTGTGACGCTTCCGGGTGCTTCCGTAAACTTGATGGCATTGCTCAGGATATTGATCAGCACTTCCTTCAGCTTCATATCGTCGCCGATATAATCGTCATCTACCCGGCTCAGGATCCGGCATTCGTAGGTCAGTCCCTTATCCCTGCACTGCGACATCACCATGGTGTTGATCTGTTCCAGCATGGCGCTGAACGCGAACTCTTCTCTTCTCAGTACCATCCGGCCGGACTCAATCCGGCTCATATCCAGAATATCATTGATCAGGCTCAAAAGATGCTGGGCGCTCGCTCCGATCTTCAGAAGGTAATCCCGTGTCTGTTCACTGAGCGTTTCATCCTTCAGCGCAAGGGTGTCAAATCCGATAATGGCATTCATCGGTGTGCGGATCTCATGACTCATGTTGGAGAGAAATGCCGTCTTGGCATGGTTCGCTTCCTCCGCCATGGCAAGCGCCTGAGCCAGCGCCTCATTCTTCGCCATGCTCTCCCGCATCTCCTGGTCAATCTTCGTAAGGCCGAGGCCGATGGCGTGTACCAGATGGTCATCGCGCTCCTCCGCGCGGCGCACGCCGGCAGCCCGGATCATTTCATAGTACTCCTGGCCTTGTCTGGTTGCCAGATAGCGGTATGCGATGATGGGTTCTCTATTCAGGCTCTCCCTGATATGATCCGGATCGATGAAATGCAGAAACCCCTCCCGGTATTTTTCCGTGACGCGATGGTTCGCATACCACGTCAGGCGCTCAAGATAGGGGAAATGCTCCCCCGCCCTGGTCTGGTCCGGGTCGTCCGGATCCTCCCGGTAGCATACGCCGTCATTTTCATCGAGGTTGACGTAATAGACGCAGCGGTAATCCGCCGCCATTGCGGTGATCATGCTGTTGGCCTGCATCTGCGCACGCTGATCCGTCACATCCGCGCACATTCCGAGAACACACAGCCGTCCCGTGGAATCCACAAACTTCAGCTTCGTTGTCTGCAGCTGTCTCTTTCTTCCGACAGCATCCAGCGCATCCTCAAAGTAAACATAGGGTTCCTCCATGGAAAGCGCAATGCGGTCTGTCTCCACAAAGTGCTCCGCGGTATGCGGGTCAAAGATCTGTGCATCCGTCAGACCGACCGTTTCCTCCGGGCTTTGCTTATGCGCATATTCGGCAAAGGCCTTATTACAGGCAAGGTAAACACCGGTCTTCGCATCCTTGGAAAAGCTCATGCCGGGGATATTGTGAAACAGCGCATTGATGGATTCCGCCAGGTCCGCGATCTTCCGGGCGGAGTGCGTTTCATTTTCTGCTGATACCATACTCTCCAGATAATCCTGTACCGCCTCACTCATATGAATTCTCCTGTACTTAGCGTGTGATAGAGCTGAGGTGTCCTCTTTTCCGACCCCTGTCACGATGATGCCGCGGCAAAAACCCTGCGGCTATTGAAACCACTTTCTGTTCAATTCCGCTCTCTCCTCCGGCGTTTCGCATGTTTTCACCTGGACCCCGTTTCTGATGCGGTACAGAATCTCGTCCAGCGACTCCGGCCTGTGAAAGTAGAAGCCCTGTGCAAGTTCACACCCGATCTCCTCCAGGAAGGAAAGCTGTTCCTGTGTCTCAACCCCTTCAATCAGGGTATGGATCCCCAGCCTGCGTGACACATAGACAAGCTCCTTCAGGATCAGCCGGTTCACCTTGCCATGGTCGTCCAGATGCCTGAGCAGATCCATATCATACTTGATCAGGTCAAAGTCAAAACGGCTGAACATGTTAATGGCGGAATATCCGCTGCCAAAGTCATCCAGCCACAGTCTGTATCCATTTTCACGGATCCTCTTTAACTGTTCCCGAAGCCGGTCCGCCCCGACTGCCAGATCCTGCTCCGTGATCTCAATGATGAAATAATCCTTCTGTACATATTGCGAAATATTGTACTCTCCGTAGATCCGGTTCATCTCCGAGACGATATCCGCGTGATCAAAATCCTGCCTCGAAAAGTTGATGGATACCGGCATCAGCGGCAGGCCGTTCTCCTGGCGAAGCCGGATCTCGCGGCATACCTGCTCAAACATATAAAGATCCAGCTTATAGAGCTGATGGTATTTCAGCAAAACCGGAATGAACTCCCCCGGAGAGATGATGCCGCGGGAAGGATCCACCCAGCGCGCAAGCCCTTCGAAAGCAGCGATCTTCCGGGTCTTAACCCGGTAGAGGGCATGATAGTAAACCTTGATCCACCCGCTCTCCATCGCCTGATCGAAGTTCTCCAGGATATAGCGGTTGCGCCAGTAGGCGTCGTCGGCGGCCTGTGAGAAGAATGCCACGTCCCGGTTCAGATTGTTATCGATCCTCTTCAGCGCATGCCTGGCGTGATCAAGCGCCTCTCCAAGCGCAGTGTCCTCGCTGACCGGACAGACGCCGGAGCGGATGCCGGAGGTATTCCCGTAGGCTTTCTTCCGGATGGCACGGTTCACCTCATGCAGACGCCGTTCGATTTCCCCCTGGTCATCCACCCAGGTGATCATCACGAAATGGTCATCTGCCCCTCTTATGGTAAGCGCTCTGGGGAAATAGCTCCTGAGCGTCGCGGCAGCAAGGCGCAGCAGCCGGTCGCCTTCCTTGATTCCATATTGATTGTTGTAGGACTGCATGGAATAGATGTCCGTATAAACCACATGCGGCGTTTTTCCCTCCGCCCGGATGGTGTTGATCTTCTCCTCCCCGAACTCATTCAGGTAATTGATATTGGGAAGGTCTGTCAGCGGATCCGTATAGAACCGGTCCCGTTTCCTAAGCTCATAGATCGCCTGCGATTCCTGCTCCAGCGCCAGCGTGGAGGACAGGTTCGCATAGGAAATCACGGCAAGCTGCGTACCGTCCGGCATCTTCTGCCACCTTCCGACCCCGTGAATCTGCACATATTTCGCACCGGCTTCTTCGGATTCCGAAGAAGCCTTCACCGGAGTGATCCTGCAGCGGAACACCACATCATAGGAGCCTCTCTGATGCAGGAAGTCATCGCTGATCTTCGATACCACCCCCACGTCATCCGGATGCATCCGCTCGAACAATCCGGCCCTGAGCCATTCCAGGGCGATCTCACGATCCATCCCTACATTCCGGCAAAAGCCGCCGGAGACAAGAACCGGCTCGGCACGGCCATCAATACTCTGGTAATAGACGAAGGACAGCGGACTTGCTTCATACGCTCTCTTCAGATCCTCCGGAAACTGATACATGCCTGACTCCTTTCTGTCTCTTCTCCAGTATCCCCGATAATCCGCTCCCGACAGCCGCGCTCAGAAATCCCCACAGCAGAAAACGCGGCGGGAAGCACAGAAGGAGCAGGATGGTTACTGCCAGAGGTTTTTTCATCTGCGCGCCCAAAGCGGCAGCGGTGATCACGCCCGATGCAAACGCCGCATGAGATGCAGGATTGCCGAAGAACAGGCCTCCAAGCGCAAATCCCATCGTCGTGCAGGCAAAGATCAGAGGGAAGAAATGGCCTCCCTTCAGTCCAAACTGAAGGCAGAACGCTGTCATGGCCAGCTTCAGAAGACAGATCAGCACAAGATACAGGGCGCCATATCCTCCGCCCTTCTCGATCAGTTCCGCCATCTGCTCTTCTCCGGAGAAAAGAACCATGGGGACTGCCAGTCCCACCAGGCCGATCCCAAGGCCGCAGAGGGTTTCCCTCAGCACCGGCGGAATGACTCCCGCCGCCTTTCCCATCACATGCTCTAAGCCCTCGTAAATGAGAAACAGCGCAAACCCGACCGGAATATACACAAGCGCCAGGAATCCATCCGCCACATGAACCGGTACTTCGGCAAAGCCCGGAAAGCCTCCCATCGCCTTTCCAAAGAGCGTATTCAGAAGCGAGACCACGCCAAAGCTCGACGCGGTAGACAGCGCATAGAGAACCAGCCGCCATCCTTTCGGCATCCGTTCGATGGAAACAGATCCCTCCTCTTCTTCCACAGTCAGAATGCCAAACAGCGGGGAGTGAAACAATTGTCCCAGCGTAACCGCCTCTCCCACCCGGGAATACAGATCCGTGTTTTGCTTCGCGAATGTGACATTGTCCCCCACCCAATAGCACAGGGCGGCGATCAGCCCCGCAAGACCCGCCTCAGGACCGACGCTCGCTCCCAGGACCAGCGGCAAAAATGCGCACACAAGCATGGCCCCCATGGGATGATACGAATAGTGATGCTCCTTCTTCACCTTGCCCAGCACCGTATCCAGACTTTCCGGATAATCTCCGTAGATCCTGCGCACAATCCCTGCGGCAAGGGCGCCCAGGGGAAGGATCAGCAAGGTGATCTTCCTCCCGCCCATGTTAGCGGGGATTGTCTCCCAGATCAGGCCGCTGCACAGGGCAACCGCCTTCAGAAAACACCAGATCACAAGGCCTGAAAATGCTCCGAGCAAAGCCGTGAATAGCAGCATCCTGAGACGGTTGGCCATCGTTTTCGGCTCCTCCCTGCAGCTGCTATTGCTGCAGTTGCCCGGCTTACTGACGTCCTGTGGGACGCCATAGGTTGTCTCCCTGGTCCCGGCTTCCTTTCCTGATCCCACTCCTGTCACCTCCGGCAAAGCCTTTATCCCAGATACCTGCTGAGAATCTCATCCACCGTTTTGTCCTGCAATAGTTCCAGCAAAGCTCCGTTCACTGCCTCGTACAGATAGTGATGGTCTCCAGAGATCGCAAACGGATAGATCGTAATATGAATCTCAGAGCCTTCCGCCTCTTTTTCCGTATAAACGGGCTGCGTAAAACGCAGATTCTCCTCCTCGCGGTCCGCCATCTCAAACCCGGAGGTGATCACATCAAGGCTGCCGGACGTAAGATAAGGGACCAGGTTCTCATTTCCCACCTCCTCCGTCACCAGCTCAAGATCCAGCTTCTGAGCGATCTTCTGGAGAACCTCCACTCCAATCCCCGAAAAGGTGCCGTCCCCGTTGCTGATGACGAACGGCGATTCATTCGCTACACCCACATGCAGTTTTCCCGCCTCCGCCAGCTCCATCCTGGACAGGTCATCCGCGGCGAAGTCTTCTGCTGACGAATCTGCCCCGCATTGACTGAAATACCCGCACATCGTTTCCATCTGGAGCGGATCATCCGATTCCAGCCTGATGATGCACAGATACCTGCCATCCGAAGACCGCAGAAAGAGATTCATCTGACAGATCTGTCTGCTGGATCCGTCACTCTGATTCAGCGTATACCGGAACAGGGCAGCAGGATGGCTGCCTCCTGCGAATTCCAGCCTGTCAACCTTCGTCGCGACGTCTGTATAGGATTCGTACGATTCGTAATTCGCGCGATAGTACTCTTCGTATTTCTCCGCGTTTTCCTGCTCCTCACCGTAGATGCCGCCCTCATTCACCAGAAAGAGCGCACTGGCCTCCGGAGAATATACTTCAATATGGATATTGTCCCATGCATACTGGCGGGATCCGTCAAAGACCCGCGCGGATCTGTACTCCTGAAGATCCGCTTTTGCTTCCGAAAGGGCCGTGGACGCATCACTGTCCGGCCTCATGATGGTATAATCATACGGAACCTTCAGCTGAAATCCAAAGACCTCATTGATGTAATAGGGATCCGAATAATACCCGAATAAGGAGTCCCCAGCCTCTTCCCCGCAGATCTGTGCCGTCCAGGCAAACAGCATGACCGCTGCAGTCAAAATAAAGACGCGAAACCTGTTCATCATATCCTCCCGCAAATCAATCCGGAAGCCTTTCCGGCTTTCCCTATAACGCGCTGAAGTATCCGCAGATCTTTTCAATGCTGGCCGCGTCAGAGGATTCCATCATGATTTCACTCAGGTACTGGCGGTCAGCGGAACGGATCAGGACAAACAGCCCATACACAGGAATTTCATCCCATGTGTATTTATACAGAATCACGGAGTGCTTCCCTCCGGCAAAATCATCGAGGGTATCCACATGGGTATCCACATTCGTAAGAAAGGCGCCTGCTTCGTCCGCCTTCTCCTGCAAGGAGGTGACAATCGTCTGGACGGAATTCTCCGCAACCACATCTTCCTCCTCCCAGTAATCCTTCAGGATTCCGGGAGATTCGACCGTGATGGTAATAAAATCCCGGTCACTTTCTGCTCCGAATACCTTTGCGGCGGACAGCTTGAGCAGCGTCTTCAGATGATCGATATTGCTCTCCTTGTTGGCTGAATCCACCACACTTTCATTCACAAAGGTCATCAGACCCCGGCTCTCGGGCGTAAACTCATCCGGCAGGTCCAGCTGATATCCGAAGTACTCGTTGACATAACCATGCTCTTTGTATAAGCCGACGACGGAATCATCGATCTCATCGCCAAAGGCAGAAATGCTCCATACCGCCAGCAATGAGATAAAAAGAATCCAAAACAACCTGGTTTTTTTCATCATCCCTTTCTCCCTCATTCCTCATCCTCTGCAGGCCCGGGAACCATAAAAGCCTGGCCGGTCAGACCGCCTGTAAAAAAGTCAAACACATTCGAGTTGTTTCCGGTACCTGTGCTGCTTCCCGTACCTGTGCTGCTTCCCGTACCCGTGCTGCTTCCCGTACCCGTGCTGCTTCCCGTACCCGTGCTGCTTCCCGTACCTGTGCTGCTTCCCGTACCTGTGCTGCTTCCGGTTCCCGTGCTGTCCTGGGTGTACCAGGAGGTAATGCTTTTTTCCGACTGCTTCTGGGTGGAAAAGAGATTCCCTGATGAAATGGCTTTTCCAATCAGATACGCAAGTACAAAGAATACTACCGAAATGATGATTCTGGTCAGGCATCCTCCCTTTTTTTTCTGTCCGGCAGCATTCCGGCTTCCGGAACCGGCTGCCTCAAAGCTGCTCTGCGCAGTCTGACTTATTCCTGCATGGGAGGATCCTGGCTGAGCACTGCTGCCGCTTCCTGCCTGGGCGGATCCTGACTGAGCGCTGCTCCCGCTCCCTGCCTGGGCGGATCCTGACTGAGCGCTGCTCCCGCTTCCTGCCTGGGAGGATCCTGGCTGAGCACTGCTGCCGCTTCCTGCCTGGGAGGATCCTGACTGAGCGCTGCTCCCGCTCCCGGGCCGGGCAGCTTCTGACTGCGTCCTGCTGCCGCTTCCTTCCTGGGCGGATCCTGACTGCGCCCTGGAGCCATTTCCTGCCTGGGCGGATCCTGACTGAGCGCTGCCCCCTTCCCGGGAAGACGGTCTGCTTCCGCCTTCGTCTTTGGGCTTCCCGGCGGCACCTCCGATTTCATACCTGCCGCATGCCTGCTTTCTGTACTGATCTGCCATCTGCTTCAGCTGCCGGGCAGCCTCTTCGCTGTCTCCGAGCTGAACCAGCAAAGGAAAGCCGCACCGGGAACACTCCGCCTCGCCTTCCGTTACCTCAAAACCACATACAGGACACTTCATAGTCATCTCCATTCCACCGGTTCCTTGCCGCGTAAAATGCCACGAAAGGGTGGCTTTCCTCAGGCATCGGACAAAAGATCCGCATAGTTTCTGAGGATGATGCTGTACTGTGTCAGCTCCCTGCAGATCTTCTCCAGCCCCTCGTCAAACGAGCGGGTAACCATCAGGGCACCGGCATCGTCGTTTTCCCGCCCCTCCGGCAGGAATTCTGACGCCAGTTTTTTCCGAAGGCCTGCCAGGCGCTCTGTCCGCTCCGTCATATCCTGAATCTCCTGGCGGATCCTGTCCGACTGAAGCTGCACCTTCAGAGCCTCTTCTCCCTCCAGGAGGGATTGTATCTCCTCGCGTTCCTTCTCCAGAATGTGAAGACCGTCTTCAGAATCGGCAAGCTCTTTCTGCCTTTGTTCCTTCTCAGCCTCCAGCTTCAGGCGGGCCTGATGAAGAGTTTCCCCGGCCTGCCGCGCCTGTTCGTGGATCTTTTCGGTCTCGGTCCGGATTCTCTCAAGCTCCTCCTGCTTTCCGGATAGCTCGTCCGCCGCAGCCTTGCGCTTTTCCAGGACTTCCTTCAGTTGTATGGCGCCGCAGTCCAGCTGTAGGGAATACTTCTCCACCTCGTCTCCCAGTTCCTTCAGGTGGGCCTTGCGGCCTGCGTCACTGATCCGGTCTTCATTCTGGCGGCAGATCTTAAGGACCGTGCGGGCCATCCACGGGAGTCTGCGATACAGCTCAGACTCATCCAGGCAGGGCAGCTTTTCCACGCTGCTGCCGCATCCCTCCTTCACATCCTGGCAGACGTCATAGAGGACATTCAGGACATCCTCCACCGAGGCCTGATCCTTACCTGAAAGCCTTTGCATCGTTCTCTTTGAACGTTCCAGATTCATCATCGTTTCCTCGATTCAGATTCTATACCCGCGAACGAAATACATTCCCTTTCCTCAGTACTCAACCGGGCTGAATTCAAACATGTTCTGGAAGGAATCCAGCACGATCTTCCGGTCTTCGCCTTCCGCCTGCTTCGTAAACAGGTTGAAGGGGCGGATGTGGATGCTGAGGATGCCGGAGGGGTCGAGCGAGAACCCGATCACGGCGGTCTGATGCTGCTCATCCGCGTAGCTGACGAGGTTCTTCAGTTCCTTCACATATTTCTTCTTCAGGTAGACCACCTTCGCCGTCAGAGGCGTCTCGGCGTTGTTTACGACAAACGCATTCGGCGCCGCGCCGATAAAGTACGCGATGGGCTTCTCCGGATCCTTTTTGTAATGGGGATAGTATACCTGGTCGAACACAATCTCGTCCTTGTAACGGAATGCATAGTCCGTATTCCGGATATCCTGTCCCACACCCGGGAACCCGATGGAATAAGGCGCCGTATTCCGGATGCGGATGATCTCAGACGCTACAAGAGCCGCGCCCATGGAGACAGCCTTCTCCCGGTCTGTCGCGACATTGATGATATCCTTCTGCCGCTTATCCATGGATGAAAAACGAAACGTCTCCCGGACCTGTTCCTCCACAAGCTTATATCCGCCGAAGCCGCCGGTCAGGGCAATCTTGAACACCTCCTGGTCACGGTCGTCATACCGGATCCCGGCCTCCTCCATATAACCGATCATTTTGTCAAGCTGCCCGGCAAGGACCGGACGGATGACGTCATTGTAAACACGAAGAAGCAGTCCGTAGGAAATCTCGATATCCTCTCCCCTGTATTCGATCGTGGTAAACTCTTCCCCGTCCAGCTCCTCCGGATCATCCAGACCGTATTCATCGAACAGATCGCTGATCGTGCTGCGCCCGGTCTTGATCTCCGCCTCCAGCTCATCCACCGCGCTCAGAAACTTCCCGTCCTTTTCCACCGGATCCGGGAAGAAGCCGCTCTCCTCAATCGCGCGGAGCATGACGCTCTCCATATACAGAATCCCGGCGTTTCCGATCTGTCCCTCGGTATTCTCTCCGGCGCCGGTGCGGGCGTTGACCTTGATCTCGACAGCCCCGTCCTTACTGGCATTGACATCCGTCAGCGTGATATCCAGCGTCCCCCCGCCATAGTCGATGAGAAGGATATGCCCGTCAAAGTCCCTCCCGGTATGGTTCCTGAAGTTCCAGGCGAAAAACGCGCTTGCGGCCGCCGGTTCGCTGACCACCTGCGCCACCCTGACATAAGGAAACTTCTGACAGATGTTGCGGAGCACATTTCTCCCGTCCAGCGTTTCCAGCTTGTCGTTCCACACCTCAGGCACGCCGACCACAAGACGTTCAATCTGCTCCTCCCCGCAGCGCTGCAGGGCAGACTTCAGGCAGAAATCAAGAAAATCCTCCGTCACCTTGTCCGGCCGGTGGTCGTCATCAAAGCCTCTCTCCGTGAGGACTTCAGGGCGTATCTCCGGCAGGAGCATCTTGAAGGCCTTATACGTCACGAGACCGTTTTTCCCTGTCTTCACCTTAGCCTCGGAGCCGTAGTAGGTTTTCCCTTTTCCTTCCGTCACAATGCTTGGAATGAACGGTGCGCCTTCATACAGAATCACATCCTGAAGCTGTCCGGTCTCGTCCGCAAAGCGGGTCATCGTTGTATAAGTACTTCCGAAGTCTACGCCAAGATTCATAATAAGCCGTAATCCTCCACTCCCTCACTCCTCTGTAAACAACAGTTTATTGTAACTATTCAGCACCCCCATTGCTCAGAACACTTCGTGTTCTTCGCTGTGGGCGGACAGAGCGGTTTCACCGCTTGTCCG
>CACXFW010000050.1 GCA_902767065.1 uncultured Lachnospiraceae bacterium
AGCCAGACAGGAGCGTCGTAAGACGCGGCATACGTGCGAAGCACGGATGGTCTGAGGTCTGTGGGTGGAGGGACTGTGAATAGTAACCAAAAAGTGCTGATTGACAGGGAAATCACTTGACCAATATATCTTTTCCCATTAGAATGTTTTTACATTTATGATTATCGATTTGATGATTTATCAGGATCGATGGTGTTGGAACGCGCTTTGCGCTTTGGAAAAGCGGTTTTGAAGCGCATCAATCTGCATTTTGAAGGGAGACAGATAACGTGATCGATGGAAAGCTGGTCGTCAGGCGTGTTGTGCTGTGTCTGATTATGACGATGATCCTTTCGGCTGCCGCAGTCCCTGTTTTGCGTACGGGATCATCCGCGGTATGGGCAAAAACTGTCAAGAAGACAACCACGAAGTCAAACAAAAAGAAGAAAGCCAAAAAAGCCGTCAAGAAGGAAGGATTCCTGAAGGAAAACGGGTATTGGTACTATTATGTGAACGGCAAAAGAATGACCGGATGGATTGAAGTCGGGGTCCGGAGGTATTATGCGGTTCCGAAGGGTTCTGCCCGTGGAAGGCTGGTAATGGGATGGCAGACGATCGATGATACAGACTGCTTCTTCCGGGAGGAAGGGCGCAAAGGCGTCATTTGCTCCCAGGCACTGAATGGCAGCGCGAAGGTGAACGGGATCAGCTGCATCTTTGAAGAGGGGGAGATCGTAGCGTGCAAGCATGCGGGCAGCACGGAGGGGTTTGTCAATAAGGTCGGCGAGCTGGCGCGCCTGAATCAGGCAAAGAATAATATCCTGGCATCGCTGGTTGTGGCCCAGGCCTGCCTCGAGACAGGATTCGGAAGGAACATTTATCACAATAATCTGTTCGGAATCCGTGAGGGAAATGGCTATCGGAAGTATGATTCCTTCGAGGAAAGCATAGAAGATTATGTGAAGTTCATGCATACCTATATTCCCTGGATCTTCGGCGTGCGGGACTGGGCAGAAGCATGTTCGATCATTGGTCGTGCCGGATATGCGGAGGCCGGGGGATATGGAAGCGCGCTGATCTCAATCGTACAGGGAAACAATCTGACCCGGTTCAATAAATAAATCATCTGTGCCTGGAACGGAAGGGCTGCGCAGCATCAACTGTTTCGCGTTCCTATCCGCTTTGCATCAGGATCATCAGACCACAAACAGGAAGCCTGTGTTCCGGCTGCAGCCGGCAGGGCTTCCTGTTATTCATATCCTGATTCTTATCTGTGACCTTCTGCGACAGGAGGTACTGTGCGTGCCTGTTTCAGTCATCCTCGAAGCTGCGGACGATATACATGGACTGCATCTGGTCCGGATAGATCTGCTTTCCCTTTTCATCCAGGAGGCGGTAGCAGTAGATCTTGACGATCTGAGCGCCGTGCGCGCCCCAGTTGTCGGACCATTTTGTGCCGGGAAAGGCCGGATCTCCGATTACAAGGTCATTGTCCAGTACATGGTCGACGAAGAGATAATGGCCGGCGGAATTGTATTCCAGTCCCTGATAGTTTGTGACCATCCCAAGGCAGCAGACGACACAGAAGTAGCCTTTTTTCTGTGTATAGTTCCTGAGAAGGTCGATCACGTCTTTGGTGCTGGCGCAGTTATAGACCGCGGCCTGGCCGTCGTAATAGTTGTCGTAGTTTCCTTCTTCGACATATTCGGCGCGTCCGCCGGTCAGCTGGCTGATGGAACGCGGGTCGAAGTACCCGGTACCTTCCTTTGCGAGCCCCTTCTGGGAGCACTCGAGGGCAAATTCCCACGCGGTGTCGGTCAGCTGGCTCTTCAGGCCCATTTTGCAGAGCATAAAAAAGGTCGCATAATAGCTGCAGCCCATCCTCGACAATGGTGAGGAGCCGTTTATGGAGAGCTCACGGTTTTCTTCGAAGCTCTCCCCTCGCTGTGTCCAGGTGGCAAGATCCCCGCGGACCATTCCGACCTGTGCGGTTTTTGCGGCATCGTAGGCGCATGCGTTCCCTGCCGGAGTCAGCAGCAGGGCGCCTGAGAGTGCGGCTGCTCCCAGGACCTTTGAGACTCGTCCCCTTATCATATTTCGTTTCCTCCCCTTTTTGCATCCGGTGTATAAACGGAATCTGCAGCCGCCCTTACAGCCGCAGACCGGTTTTGTCCGAATCAGGCGTTACCTTTCGATTACAGGAATCTCTGACCGGACATCTCAGACTCCGTTCCCGGAAACAGGAATCCGGAGTCATCGCCGGGTGACTTTCTTCAATATACCACTTCTTTTTCTTGTTTGGAAGTGCTCTGAATGGTAAAATGCTGTAGACTGTGCGTAGAAATCCCGGTTCATTCTCCAGCCGCGCTGTGCTCGTGGGGGAGGTCTGCAGGCACAAGACAGCGGGGATCTGAACGGCATCTTACAGAGTTTCTCTAAACTGTGTGTAAACTGTAACTAAAGAATCGTACCCATGACCTGGCATCGGGGATACAGCTGTTTGAGGAAATGACGCTATGAAAAAACAGATTTATCATGTCCGTAAGATCAACATACGGCTGTGCCTTGTGTTTGTTCTGGTGACTTTCTTTGCGGAGAGCGTCTTCTTCTTTCTGCGGCTGTGGATGCACGAACTCGGAAGACCGGTTCCGCAATATCTTACCTGGCATCTGCTCATTCCGACCGGAGTCAATCTGATC
>CACXFW010000051.1 GCA_902767065.1 uncultured Lachnospiraceae bacterium
CCTGGAACCGCTCAGATCCGTCAGATAAGCAAGCTTATCTGACTGGATCATGAGCAATTCCAGGAGGTGCTGAATAATTACCAAATCATGCGAATGTTTTCACCCGAAGGATCAGCAGGAGGATTGCCATGCCGCTTGAGATACAGACTGATACTTTGCCTGCAGGACCGCTGAGGATTGCGGCGCTTGAGGGATGCAAGGAATTTGCCGCCGCCGTAGACCGGGAACTGGTTCAGATCCGAAGGAAGTCCCCTCTTGCCAGGCTTGAAAAAAGCTTTCCGATCAGGTCGTTTCTCGAGGACAGCTATCTGATCGACTGCAGATGTCCCCGTTACGGAACCGGTGAGGGAAGGGGGATCATCAACGATTCCGTCCGCGGAACGGATCTTTACATTCTTGTCGATGTACTGAATTCCAGCATCACCTATACGGTTTTCGGGGAAGAGAACCATATGTCACCCGACAACCACTATGAGAACCTGAAGCGGATCATTTCCGCCGCGAACGGGAAGGCAAAGCGGATTACGGTTGTCATGCCATTCCTTTACGGCGGGCGCCAGCACAGAAGGACAAAGAGGGAGTCTCTTGACTGCGCGGTGTTCCTGGAGGAACTGGAGGCGATGGGGGTCTCCGGGATCGTGACCTTTGACGCGCATGATCCCAGAGTACAGAATGCGATCCCGCTGTCCGGATTTGATTCCTTCATGCCGACCTATCAGTTCCTGAAGGCCCTGGTTCAGACGGTTCCGAACCTTCACCTGAATAAGGATACCGCCATGGTGATCAGCCCGGATGAGGGCGCCATGGAGCGTTCCGTCTATTTTGCCAATATCCTGGGCCTTGAGCTGGGCATGTTTTACAAGAGAAGAGATTACACGAGGATCGTCAACGGGAAGAACCCGATCGTTGCCCATGAATTCATCGGCGCTTCGGTCCGGGGCAAGGACATTCTCGTGATCGATGATATGATCTCGTCCGGCGGAAGCATGCTGGATGTGGCCAAGCAGATTAAGGAAAACGGCGCGAACCGGGTCTTTGTCTGCACGACGTTCGGCCTTTTTACAGATGGCCTGGAACAGTTTGATGAGTATTATGAGAAGGGGTATCTGTCCAAGGTGGTGACCACCAACCTGAACTGGCGAGCGCCACAGCTGCTTGAACGGGAGTGGTATGCGGAAGCGGATATGACGGAATATCTCGCGACGATCATCGATCATCTGAATCATGATGTTTCCATCAGCGGAATCCAGTCGCCTACAGCCAAGATCAATCAGCTTCTTCAGCAGCTGAATCAGTAGGGGAGCCGAATGATGTCTGTCACGCGTGATCATTTTCATAAGATCCGGTCAGTAGCGCCCGGCTCGATCGCCGAAGAGTTAGGCATTGAGCCGGGTGACAGTCTCTTGTCTGTCAATGGAAATGAAGTGGAGGACGTCTTTGACTACCGGTACCTGATCCGGGAGGAATCCCTCACGGTCATTGTCCGGAAGAAGGTCCATTCGGAAAGCTTTCTTAAGATGGGACTTCCCGGGGAGGAGCCGGAGGACTGGGAGCTGGAGATCGAGAAGGATCCGACGGAGGATCTGGGGATCGAGTTTGAGAGCGGCCTGATGGATGAATACCGCTCCTGCAGAAACAAGTGTATCTTCTGCTTTATCGACCAGATGCCCCCGGGGATGCGCGAAACCCTGTACTTTCATGACGACGACGCGAGGCTGAGCTTCCTGCAGGGGAATTACATTACCCTGACCAATATGTCGGACCATGAGATCGACCGGATCATCCGGTATCATCTGGAGCCGATCAATATTTCATTTCATACCATGAATCCGCAGCTTCGGTGCCGGATGCTTAACAACCGCTTTGCGGGAGACGTCTTCCCGAAAATCAGACGGCTGAAGGATGCGGGGATTGAGATGAACGGGCAGATCGTTCTGGTAAAAGGGATCAATGACGGGAAGGAGCTGGAGTACTCCCTGGCTAAGATGGAACAGTATCTGCCGCAGCTTCAAAGCGTTTCGGTGGTGCCGGTCGGCCTGACCAGATACCGGGAACATCTTCCGAAGCTGGAGTCCTTCACCCGTCAGGAGGCGGAGACGGTGATTCGTCAGATCACGCGCTGGCAGGATTACTATATGGAAAAGTACGGGATCCATCTGGTCCACGCCAGCGATGAATGGTACCTCCTTGCGGGAATTGAGATGCCCGCTCAGGAGAGATATGACGGGTATCTGCAGCTGGAGAACGGAGTCGGCATGGTACGGCTTCTTACGCAGGAAGTGAGAGCGGAACTGGCCAGACGATCCCGCATGGGGGAAAATGCCTGCTCTATGCCTTCCGGCCGCGTCACGATTGCGACCGGGATGCTCGCGGCGCCGGTCCTGAAGGGGCTGGTATCTGAGATCTTAAGCGTATTTCCCGGCGTACAGGCTCAGGTCGCCGCGATCCGGAATGATTTTTTCGGGGAAAAGATTACGGTATCCGGACTGATCACGGGACAGGATCTGACCGCGCAGCTGTCGGGACGAGACCTTGGGGACGCACTTCTGATTCCGGTCAATATGCTGCGCAGCGAAGAGCAGGTTTTTCTGGATGACATGACCGTGGATCAGGTACAGGACAGACTGAAGAGCAGGGTTGTGGTTGTGCAGCCGGACGGGAAGAGCCTGGTGGATGCAGTGACGGGGATCTATACTGGCTGAGGATGTCAAAAAAGGTGTGCCCGATGAATGATCCGGACAGTTTCAGGGGGAGGACAAGGGGCTAAAATGAGTAAACCAATCGTAGCAATCGTCGGAAGGCCGAATGTGGGAAAGTCGACCCTTTTCAATTCCCTGGCGGGAGCCAGGATCTCCATCATCGAGGACACGCCCGGCGTCACCCGTGACAGGATCTACGCGGATGTGGAATGGCTGGACCGGAGCTTTACCCTGATCGATACCGGCGGGATTGAGCCGGATACCAGTGACGTGATCCTGGCCCAGATGCGGGAGCAGGCGCAGATCGCGATCGATACGGCTGATGTCATCCTGTTTCTGACGGATCTGAAGCAGGGACTTGTCGATGCGGACGCGAAGGTGGCGGATATGCTCCGCAGAAGCCATAAGAAGGTTCTTCTTGTCGTCAACAAGGTGGACAGCTGGCAGAGGGATGAAGCGGCCGTCTATGAGTTCTATAATCTCGGGATCGGTGACCCGTATCCGATTTCCGCCGCCAACAGGACCGGAATCGGTGACCTGCTGGATGAGGTCCTGAAGCTTCTGCCTGAGAAGTCGCCTTCTGAGGAGGAGGACTTTCGCCCGAAGATCGCGATCGTCGGAAAACCGAATGTCGGAAAGAGTTCCATCATCAACCGTCTTCTGGGAGAAGACCGCCTGATCGTCTCGGAGATCGCCGGCACAACCAGGGACGCGGTAGATACGGAGGTTACCTGGAACGGGAAGGAATACATCTTCATCGATACCGCCGGGATCCGCCGCAAGAACAAGATCCGGGAGGATCTGGAGCATTACATGATTGTCCGCGCGGTTGCGGCGATCGAGCGCTCGGATGTGGTTGTGGTCGTGATTGACGCGAAGGAGGGAATCACCGAGCAGGACGCCAAGGTGGCGGGGATTGCCCATGAGCGCGGAAAAGGGATCATCATCGCCGTCAACAAGTGGGACGCGGTTGAGAAGGACAACCATACGGTCAACAAGTACACGGAGAAGATCCGCTCGACTCTGTCTTTCATGCAGTATGCGGACATCCTGTTCCTCTCCGCGAAGACCGGACAGAGGCTGAACCGGTTGTATCCGATGATTGACGAGGTGATTGAGAGTGCGAACCGGCGCGTGGCGACCGGCGTGCTGAATGAGATCCTTTCGGAAGCCGTTGCGCTGCAGCAGCCTCCGATGGACAAGGGGAAACGTCTCAAGTGTTATTACATGACCCAGGTCAGCGTCGCGCCGCCGACTTTCGTCCTGTTTGTCAATGAGAAAAAACTGATGCATTTTTCCTATGAGCGTTACATAGAGAATCAGATCCGGACGGCATTCGGATTCAGGGGAACGGCGATCCGGATTCTGACAAGGGAGCGGGCAAGGAAGGAACAGCCGGATTGACTGGTTTTTCCTGAAAGGAATAAGGCCCGAAAGGATGGGAGAAACATGATAAGAATCGTTTGCTTCGGGATCGGATATCTGTTTGGTCTGTTCCAGACCAGCTATATCATCGGTTTGATGCACGGAATCGACATTCGCAATTACGGGAGCGGAAATGCGGGGACCACCAATGTGATCCGGACGCTTGGGACGAAGTGGGGCCTGATCACGTTTGCCGGAGATTTCATGAAGAGCTATCTGGCGGCGATCGTGGTTGGCTTACTGTTCGGAAAACAGTATGCGGACTGCATCCTGCTTTTGCGGCTGTATGCCGGAGCCGGTTCCGTTGTCGCGCATGACTTTCCGTTTTACATGAACTTTCGCGGCGGAAAAGGCGTTGCCGCTTCAGCCGGGATGGCGATGGGCTTCCGTCCCGTGCTGCTTGGAATCGGCCTTCTGGTCTTTTTCGGAGTGGCGATTCCGACAAAATATGTGTCCGCAGGTTCCCTGGCATGTTATGCCGCCTTTTTCATCGGCACGGTGGTGATGGGACTGACCGGGCAGCTGCACATGACGCAGGCGCTTCTGATCGAGACGGACATCCTCGCTCTTGTGATGATGTCGCTGTGCTGGTGGCAGCACCGGAAGAATATCGTCAGGCTCATGAACGGTACAGAGCGAAAGACATCCCTTTTCAAGAAGAAATCCTGACGCTGGAACGGATGACAGGATCCGGAATCCAAGCGGGAAAAAAGAGAGAGGATGGCGCCGGTAAGTCGCATCTGAAAAGATCTTTCACAGAGAGGGGGATTCCTATGGCAGCGATCAGGTTTTCTGACAGGATGAGAGAGCGCATGACGCTTTCTTTTGAAGTATTTCCGCCGAAAACAGAGGCAGGATGGAAGAAGCTTCCCGGCGTGATCGATGATCTGGTTTCATTTCACCCGGATTACATCTCCTGTACCTACGGGGCGGGTGGCTCCAATGTAGGAATGAACGAAGCGGTCCTTCAGCTGATCGGCAAGAAGGTGACTGCCTGCACGCATTTTACCTGCATCGCGGCGAGAAAGGAGAGTGTCCGGGAGCAGCTGTCCCGGTATCTGGAGGAAGGAATCGAACATGTTCTTGCGCTCAGAGGAGATTATCCGAGAGGCTGGAGCGAAACAGGAGGAGAGTTTGACCATGCATCCGACCTGGTTCATTTTATCAGGGAAGAATTCGGGGACCGGTTTGAGATCGCCGTTGCCGCCGCGCCGGGCGGCCATGTAGAGTGCAGGAGTGAGGATGAGGATATTTCCTTTCTGCGCCTGAAGCAGGATCTGGGTGCGGACTATATCATCACGCAGCTGTGCTATGACCTGGAGCAGTTCAAGGTCTGGAGAGAGAAGCTGGATAAGGCCGGGATCACGATACCGATCGATGTGGGGATCATGCCGGTGACCACGAAGCACGGAGTGATGACCCAGTGCTTCTCCCATAACGCGTGTGCCGTTCCCAGGGATCTGGCACTCGTTCTGACGCATCACTGGTTTGACAAGGATCCGGATGGAAATGAGATTCCGGAGGTGAAGGCGGCGTTTCGGGAGGAAGGGCTCAACTATTCGGCGGATCTTCTGAACCGGTACCTGAAGCTCGGAATTCACGGAATCCACCTGTATGCGCTGAATCGCTCGTCGGATGTCCGGGAAGTACTTGAGCGAAGCGGATTTCATGTTTAACAGGAGAGAAAGTGTTCGGAGAACAGCATGAGAGAGATTGATGTAAGCAGGATTACGGATGCGGTAGAGCGTATGTGTATTTCCTCCAATCAGCGCATTCCCCCGGACGTGAAGAAGGCGCTTAATCTTGCCAGGAGACGCGAAGACGGACCGATTGCCCGGACAATCCTGGACCGGATGATGGAAAATGCTGAGCTGGCGCTCAGCACTCATGTTCCGGTCTGTCAGGATACGGGAATGGCCTGTGTCTTTCTGGAGATCGGGCAGGAAGTCCACTTCACCGGCGGAAATCTGTATGATGCGGTGAACGAGGGCGTCAGGAGAGGCTATACGGGAGGGTACCTTCGCAAGAGCGTTGAGGCTGACCCTGTCCGGAGAAGAAATACCGGGGACAATACACCGGCCATGATCACGATGGACCTCGTACCCGGGGACAGGGTAAAACTCACGGTGGCGCCGAAAGGCTTCGGTTCCGAAAACATGAGTGCGCTGAAGATGCTCAAGCCGGCGGAAGGTGTTGAGGGGATCGTGGAGTTTATCCTGAAGACGGTGGAAGAGGCAGGCCCCAATCCATGCCCCCCCGTCATCGTCGGAGTAGGGATCGGAGGCAACTTTGACCATGTGGCGCTCCTTGCGAAAAAGGCGCTCCTTCGCCCTGTGGACGTTCGGAATCCGGATCCTTATTACGCCGCCCTTGAGGAAGACCTTCTGGAGCGGATCAATACGCTCGGGATCGGACCGCAGGGCTTTGGCGGAAGGACAACGGCGCTTGGCGTAAACATTGAGACGCTTCCGACCCATATCGCGGGAATGCCCTGCGCGGTCAATCTCAGCTGCCATGTGACCAGGCATGAGACGGAGGTGATCTGATGGACCCAAGGATTTTTCTTCCGCTGACAGAAGAGACCGCCTTAAGCCTTCGGATGGGGGACAATGTTCTTCTGTCCGGCGTTCTTTATACAGCCAGGGACGCGGCTCATGAGAGGATGACAGAGCAGCTGAAGGCGGGAATTCCCATTCCGTTTGACCCAAAGGACGCTGTCATCTACTATGCAGGGCCAAGTCCTGCAAAGCCCGGACAGGTCATCGGCTCCGTGGGACCGACGACGGCAGGACGGATGGATAAATGGGCCCCGCAGCTGATGAGCCTTGGCGTGCGCGGGATGATCGGAAAGGGCAGACGGTCCCGGGATGTGACCGATGCGATCCGGAGGGAGCACGGGATCTACTTCGGCGCGATCGGAGGATGTGGCGCGCTTTTGGCAAAACATGTCACAGCCTGTGAGCTGATCGCCTATGAGGATCTGGGACCGGAGGCAATCCGGGCCTTGAGGGTGGAGGACTTTCCCGTGACGGTCATCATAGACTGCGAGGGAAATGACCTGTATGAGCAGGGCAGGAAGA
>CACXFW010000052.1 GCA_902767065.1 uncultured Lachnospiraceae bacterium
AGGCCATCCAGCACCGGCATCCGCACATCCATCAGAATGATATCATAATACCCTTCGGGGCTGTCCGTAAACATCTGCAGGGCAATCTCCCCGTTCTTCGCATGCTCGACAGGCATCTCCTCCAGATCCAGAAGGTCCTCGAGGATCTCCGCGTTCTGATCCACATCCTCCGCCATCAGGACTCTCCTGCCGGACAGAACCTGGCTGATGGTTTCCTGCGTCATGTCTTCTCCGGAGGATGGAGGCAGCAGGAATTCATCGCCCAGGCGTCTCGAAAGAACTGTCTGGATCTCCCTGAGCAGGCTGTCGGAAAACAGCGGCTTGGCCAGGATGCCGTCCACGCCGTCCTTCCTTGCCTCCTCGTCGATGATGTCCCAGTTGTACCCGGTCAGCATGATAACAGCCGTCCTGCCGTCGTCAAACCGCCTCACTCTGCGCACAAGCTCCAGTCCGTCCAGGGCAGGCATCTTGTAATCGGTGAGCAGAAGGCTGAAAGGCTTCCCCTGCCTGCATGCCTCCTCAAGCCTTCCCAGGGCCTCCAGCGGATTCCGCACAGTCAGGGCTTCGATTCCAATGCTGCGCAGCACCAGCTGGCTGTGTTCACAGGCAATCTCATCATCATCCACCACCATCGCCATCATGCCCTCCGGCAGATGCAGCTTCTGGGCAACATTCTCGCCCCGGTCGGACGTCTTCAGCGTGACGGTCACGACAAAAGTGGAACCGACGCCCTTTTTGCTCGTGACTTCGATCTCACCATTCATCATCTCCACGAAGTTCCTGGTGATGGACATCCCAAGCCCGCTGCCGCCATACCGGTTCGTCGTGGTAGCGTCTTCCTGGGAAAATGCTTCGAAGATCCGGGGGATGTACTCTTCATCCATCCCGATGCCGGTATCCTTCATGACAAAGCGCAGCGTGCATCTGCCCTCGAACCGTCTGGTCTCTTCCGCCGTCAGCGTCACCTCGCCGGGCGCGTCCGTGAACTTGACCGAGTTCCCGAGGATGTTGATCAGAACCTGCTTCAGCTTCAGGTCATCGCCATAATAGTAATCACTCATCTGTCCGATGATCTGGCATTCATACCGCAGTCCCTTGTCCTGACACTGTCCATTGATGATGATATTGATCTGATCCAGGAATTCCCGGAAGGAGAACTCCTCATTTTTCAGGACCATCCTGCCCGACTCGATGCGGCTCATATCCAGGATGTCATTGATCAGTCCCAGGAGATGCCGGGCGCTCGCACCGATCTTCTCAAGGTGCTCCCTCGTTCTGGGCGTCAGATCCGGCTCCCGCAGCGCGATATTGTCCAGACCGATGATCGCATTCATCGGGGTCCGGATCTCATGGCTCATATTGGAAAGGAAGCTCGTTTTGGCCCGGCTGCTCTCTTCCGCCAGAACCTTCTCCACCTCCATCTGCTTTTCCCGCTTCTGCATCACTGAATAGATGTCCAGCATGATAATCAGCGACACGATAATCAGAAATGCCTGAATCACGCTGCTGACGACCATGGCATGATCGATCTCCTCAATCGCCTCCCGCAGAACATCCTGTCCGGATCCCTCGTCCACGGTGGATCCCAGGGCCTGATCCATACCTTCCTGCGTCATCGCCCTGTCAACCGCAGCCGTCGTAGTCTGCCGCATCCAGACGCTGGAAGTGAAGATAATCAGGCCAAGCAGCACAATCCATGCAACGATGGACCGTCCCAGCCGCCGCTGACGGTCCCTTCCGAGAATCCAGCGGAACATCGCAAAGCCGAGGATCCCCCACGCGGCGAGGATCAGATACGATTCGGTCGAGAGGGTCTTCACCGATGTCAGGTTCGGAATCAGGAATTCCAGGGCAAACAGAAGGGAAACGATCTGTCCGGTTACGCCTGTCACCATCATGCTCTTGTTCTTCTCAAGCCGGGCGCATTTCCACGCGCACGCGGAAGCAAACGCGTAGGCGATCGTCGCGCCGACCGTCGTCACATCCACGATCCAGCTGATCGCGGTCCTGCCAAAGAAAGGAAGCACGACCGAAACGCCCAGAATACACCAGATCGCATTTCGGGGAACATGCTTCTCATCCGTCTTTCCGATCCACTCGGCCAGCATCCCATCCTTCGCCAGGTTGACAAGCAGCCGGCTCAGA
Source organism: uncultured Lachnospiraceae bacterium (assembly GCA_902767065.1). Classification (GTDB taxonomy): domain Bacteria; phylum Bacillota; class Clostridia; order Lachnospirales; family Lachnospiraceae; genus Porcincola. Next base: position 2,146 of record CACXFW010000052.1, read on the forward strand.
GCGACATAGTGGCCGACCAGTCCGGTCAGGATCGCGCACAGCGCCGCGATTCCGAGGATCACACAGCCGCCCTTCCCCAGGGCCACGCCGGCCGCATAGAACGTCGGCTGCGATTCCAGCCCCGAGTAGTTTCCAAGATTTGCCACATAATCTGTCCAGGACGACAGTCCCTCAGGCTGCGCGGTTGCTGCCAGAGCCGCCAGGGCGATATACGCGACAGCTGCCGCTCCCAGCGCGAAAACCAGAATCCGGAAGGTATGCTTCAGCGAAAACCTGGCCTCCGCAGCGGAGTGCGAGATCGACTCAAAGCCGACGAATGCCCACGGCGCAAGCGCAAAGATCGTAAAGGTACTCCCGACCTTGCTGTTTCCGGGCGCAAAGCCCGGCTTCAGCGCGGACAGATCCCAGTTAAGGCGCAGCATCGCCGCCACGAAACAGATAACGGCCCCTGCAAGAAGAAGCACGGCCGAGAGAATCTGCAAAGATTCCGCAAGGCGCCGCCTCATGCAGATCAGCGCGGCAACGCCCAGGGCTGCGATGGCGATCAGAATCTCTCCCAGATAAATGTGAAAGCCCGCGATGACATACTCAAAGCCAAACTGGAACAGACCACCCAAAAGCGTTCTCGCGATCAGCGGCAGAGCGGTCGCATTTGCCCAGATAATCGCAATGTAGGTCAGAATGAGGAACCAGGCACTCAGGAATCCGTGATCGTAGCCGAAGCAGATCTTGGTATAGGTATACGTCCCTCCGCCATCCGGATAGCGGTTCATCAGGTAATGATAATTGACCGCCAGAATCAGCATGACCAGGGCGCCTGCCGCAAGGCCGATCGCAGATCCCGCGGGGCCGGCTATCGGCAGGAAGGTGGATCCGGGCATGACAAAGGAGCCCCATCCCACACTGCATCCGAATGCCAGCGCCCACGCCCCCGGCGCGGACAGATAGCGCACGGCCCCCTGTCCATCCTTGTTGACTGATCTCTGACTCATGAACCTCTCAGCTCTCCTGTCTCCCTCGTTGTGTCTGACTCCGGGTCATTTCACGTTATGTCTGACTCCGCATCTTTCACGTTGGGTCTGACTCCGCATCTTTTCACGTTGTGCCTGACTCCGCATCTTTTCACGTTGGATCTGGCTCCGCATCTTTTCACGTTGGGTCTGGCTCCGCATCTTTTCACGTTGGGTCTGACTCCGCATCTTTCATGGTCTCTTCAGGAAGAGGGACCCTTCTCAGACTGCGAAAAAACCGCATTCAGCCTTCTTCGTACGCTCTGATCCCGGCAACCGTCTTCTCATAGCGCGCAGCGATGTCAGACAGGATCTGGTCCACCTGCGCGTCGCTCATCTTCCGCGGATTGCCTGCGCGGTATTCCTCCGCAATTTCAGACGCCATTTCCGACAGATCGTTCAGCCCCATGTTTGCGCTGACGCCCTTCATCGCATGGGCACACTCGAACATTTCTGTCGGATCCTTCCGGCTGCCTGCCTCCAGAAGCTTCTCCACAACGCCATTCTTCGTGAACTTCCGGATGTGCTTGTCAATCAGCTTCTCCACCCTCAGCACACGAATTGCCTGATCATAGTTTCCCCCGATGTTCTGATACAACTCCTGCAGTGTCACCGGCAAACTCCTTTCCACTCACTCCTCCCCTGTCCCGACAGGCAGGGGCAGTTCCTCCATTGATCCTGTTAGGATCCACATCATGCTTCAGTCTCCCGCCGGGCAGCTGCCAGATCCTTCTCAATCAGCGCCTCGAATTCCTCCGGCGGCAGCGGACGGGAGAAATAAAACCCCTGGACCAGGTCGCAGCCCGCATTCTTCAGAAGGGACAGCTGGCCCCTGGTCTCGACGCCTTCCGCCACCACACGGAGCCTGAGATACTTTGCGATATCCAGAATCAGCCGGACGAGCTGCATGTCCGTCTCGCTCGATTCAATATTGCGGATAAACTTCATATCCATCTTCAGCACGTCGATCGGCATGTCGGAGAGCATGTTCAGGGAAGAATATCCCGACCCGAAATCATCCATCTCGATCTCGAATCCAAGCTCCCTGAGCCTGCGCACGATCTCCAGAAGATCCATTCCCTTATCCGTATAGGCTGACTCCGTAACCTCAAGCTTGATATCCTTGAAATCCAGGCCATTGTCCCGGATCAGCCTCTCCAGGCGCTCCAAAAGCGTCGGGTCAAAGATGTCCGCACGGGACAGGTTGACGGAAACCGGGATGCGGTAGCCATACTTTTCCTCCCACCTGAGGATCTGCCTGGCCGCTTCGCTCCAGACAAAGCTGTCCACAATACTGATCAGCCCGTTCCCTTCAAACAGCGGAATGAAATCACCCGGAGAGATCATTCCCAGCTCCGGATGCACCCACCGGATCAGCGCTTCCGCGCTCCTGAGCCGGGGAGGATCCGTCTGGACATCATATTTCGGCTGATAATAAACCTTCAGCTGAAAATCCCGGGCCGCGTCATTCAGGTCATTCAAAAGCCGCTGATTCAGAAGCTCCCGCCGGCGCATCTCCTCATCATAGATCATCAGCGGGTTCTTGTAATCCCCCCGCACCAGATTGCAGGCCGCACGCGCCTGGTCAAACATCAGGACCGGATCAACCCCGCATCTCCAGGGCATGACCCCCATGCGCAGATGGATGCTCACCTTCTGCGACAGGCAGCTTGCCTTGTCCTGCAGGCGGTCCAGGAGCACCTGATAATCCGGCTGGCCAAGACAGTAGATTTCAAAGCGGTCCGCCTCGATCCGGCTGGCGATCCCCTCCGTCTCCGAGAGAAACGCGCGGATCCCGTCTCCGATCGTCCGAAGCAGCTCATTTCCAAAGTCCCTACCGTTCAAGGCATTGATGGTATGGAACTGTTCGATGTCGACGACGACCGCATCCATGTGCATATCCGGATGATACTTGTACAGCCTTCCCGCATACTCGAAGAAGAAGTTGCGCGTGTACAGCCCGGTCACCCGGTCATGCTCGGCGGCCGAGATCAGCTTCTTCCCGTCACTGCGTTCCATCAGCCCTCCAACCCTGGCCACAATGACCTCAGGGATGTCAAAAGGCTTGGTGATGAAGTCCGCGGCGCCCATCTGCAGCGCTTTCAGTTCGGCATTTTTATCCGCCGTCAGCACAATGATGGGAATGTCACGGAGAAGTTCGTCGCCCTGCATGTACTCCATCACCTCATATCCGTTCATCACCGGCATATTGAGATCCAGGAGAACCATCGACAGCTCATCCTCATATCTGTGCATCTGCTCCAGGGCTTCCTTCCCGTCCCCGGCATATATGATGCTGTAATCATCTTCCAGGATCGCGCCAAGCGCGTCCCGGTTGATCTCATGGTCGTCTACGACCAGTACAAGCTTCGGACGCTCAATCTGCTTAGAACGGATCATGCCTGTGACCTGCCCCTTTCAACTTCTGTTTTCCGAATCTGCTTTTTCAGTTCCGCATACAGCAATTCCGCGTCCACCGGCTTCACGAGATGAGCGTTCATCCCGGCTTTCAGGGAATTCTGTCTGTCACTCTCATACGCGTTGGCGCTCAGCGCAATAATCGGAATCAGTCTGGCATCGGCGCGCGGCAGCGAACGGATCTTTCCCGCAGCCTCCAGCCCGTCCATGACCGGCATTCGCAGATCCATCAGAATTGCGTCATAATAAAATTCAGGAGAACTCTTCACCATATTGACCGCAGCAAGGCCATTCTCCGCGCGTTCGCTCACAGCATTCTCCAGTTCCAGAAGATCCGCCGCGATCTCCGCATTCTCCGGAAGATCCTCCGCGATCAGAATCCTGCGCCCCTCCAGGGTGAACGTTTTTTCGTCGTCCTTCTCCCCCCTGGTCCCTTTTCCACTTTCCTTCTCAGGCACAGGGGTCATCGGGATCGTAACGGTGAAGGCTGTTCCTTCTCCCTTCCTGCTCTCAACCTCAATCGTTCCGCCCATCCCCGTGACGATGCGGTGCGCGGCGGAAAGTCCAAGACCGCTTCCGCCGAAACGGTTCGTAAAGCTCTTATCCTCCTGCGTAAAGGGTTCAAAAATCTTCGGGAGAAACTCCTCATCAATCCCGACGCCCGTGTCCGCAATGAGAAAACAGATCTGCGTACCATCCTCCGGGCTCTGGGATGCGTCCACGCAAAACCTTACATATCCCGGAGCATCCGTAAACTTCACGGCGTTGTCCAGAATATTCATCAGCGCACGCTTCAACTTCGAGGCATCGCCGATATAATCCTCCCCGACGCACGGTGCGACACTGGTGAGATACTGAATTGACTTCTGCTCGCACATGGAAGAAACCACTGCATTGATCTGATCCAGGGCTTCCTTCAGGGAAAATGGCTCCCTGTGTTCGGAAAGCGTCCCTCCCTGTTCCTGAAGATCCAGAAGGTCATTGATCATTCCCGAAAGAAGTCTGCCGCTCTGACCGATCTTCTCCAGCCGGTCCCTTGTCTGCTCCGGAACCCCTGGATCCTTCAGGGCCAGGATATCCATCCCGAGAATGACATTCATGGGCGTACGCATCTCATGGCTGATCGCAGCCAGGAAACCGGACTTCGTGCGGTTGCTCTCCTCTGCCGCAAGCAGCTCCGCCTCCAGATGTTCGCTCTCGATCACCTTCCGGATAATCCGGTTCAGGAGACGGTACATGATAAATACAAAGATGCTTCCGCCGAACAGAACTCCCGCCATCATGAGATCCGGCTGGCCGAAAAAGCCGATTACAAGGTAGCCGATAAGAAAGAAAATCAGCAAAACGATCGGGAGATAGAGGATATAATTCTTTTCATTCCAGGTTTTCTTGCTCCTGATATATCTTTCGACCTGAATGAAGCCATAGATGTTGCAGACCATCAATGCGCTTCCCAGATACACCATAGCACTGATCATCCATCGGATCATCGGCTGTCCCTCCTGCAGATTCCGCTTACAGCCAATGGCAAAGGGATTGATTCTTTTGTCAAACCTTATTTCCCGGGTTCCATCCCCGGCATCCGCTCCCGGGCTTTCCCCCGGACAGACGTCCGGATTCCCTGCCTTCACGAAACATTTCGTCCGTTCTTGAGAACAAAAAACAGCGGTCCATCTCCCTGTCTGTCAGTGTGAGGATCCGAGTAAAGACATACTCCCCCTGTGAAACCGGGGTTGCACCAGGTATGCCGTCCCAATCATTCTTTCTGTGATTCACGCCATTCCGGATGCGGTTCGCATCCTCCGGAGCATCCTTCACATCATCCTGAGACGATACCAATGCAAGAATCTCATCTCATCCCACCCTGAGATGGCCCGCGGATGAAATCTTATCGTCCATAATGTATCATAGAATACGCTTCTGTGTAAATAGATCTGTTTAAACGAACCCTGACAGTTCCCTCTCCCCCTGCAGGCCGCCCTCCGGATAGCCCCAGGGCAGACACAGGGATCCTTCGTTTCGACCCCCAAAAGTCTGCACTCAGGATCCCTGTGTCTGCCCTGGGGCTATCCGGGGGATGTAACCTGCAGCCTGCTCAGGCCGGATCATTCATGCTTCCCGTCCGGTACCCGTCCAGATCCACCGATACATAAGAAAACCCCAGGGCGTGAAGCGCTCCGGCAATCTTCCGGCGGATCTCATCCGACGCAAGAGACGCGATCTGCTCCGGCAGCACTTCGATCCGAGCCATCCGGCCATGGATCCGCACCCGGAACTGGGCAAATCCAAGCGACCTGAGGAGTTCCTCCGCCGCGTCCACCATGTGAAGCTTCTCTTCCGTGATCCGCTCCCCGTAGACAAAGCGGGAGGCAAGGCAGGCGAAGGACGGCTTGTCCCAGCTTGGAAGATGAAACCTCCTGGACAGCTCCCGGATCTCTCCCTTGGTCAGCTGTGCCTCCAGCAGGGGACTCAGGATTCCAAGCTCCCGCACCGCACGCATGCCGGGACGGTAATCTCCGATATCGTCCAGGTTGGATCCCTCCGCTACCGCATGAAACCCCTGCTCCCTGGAAAGGTCCAGAAGCTTCGTAAACAGAGCTTTTTTACAATGATAGCAACGGTCCTTCGGATTTCGCGCGATCTCCTCCCTCTCAAGCGGCGTATAGTCCACAAAGGCCTGGCGGATCCCATGCTCCCGGCAAAACGCTGACGCTTCCTCTGTCTCACGGAGGGGGAAGAAAGCAGAGACGGCGGTAAAGGCTGCTGCGTTTTCCCCCAGTGCCTGCTTCGCAGCATACAGCAGAAAAGTGGAATCCACCCCGCCCGAAAACGCAACGGCAAGACGATGGCTTTGCCTCAGAATCGTCAGCAGGTTCTCATATTTTTCCTCTATAAACAACAGTTTATTCCTGACAATATCCGTTCGGATACAGGTCCCGTAATCGAAACCACTTCGTCCTTCGGACTCGTACTTTCGAACGGGATCCGGCTCCTCCATGGATCGATTCCTCAGCATGGCTCCCCCTTTTCATCCATCTCTTCCGGCCTGTACATCCTGTGCCTGTGAATCCTCCCGCTCTTGCGTTATTGGCTACCTCCTGCTCGCATCCCAGGGCTGGCCGCTCGCCTGAGGCGGATGATTCCGCTTCGAGAAGAAAATAAGCAAAAGCATGGTCAGGATATAGGGCAGCATGTTGAAAAGGTCTGTGTAGTTGCCTGGCAGCTGCATCGCGATGCACAGCTGCTGCCCTCCCGCCTTCGCAATCCCGAAGACCAGGCAGACCAGGACAGTCGCGGGAATACTCCAGTTTCCGAAAATCATGGCCGCGATCGCAAGATAGCCATATCCCATGTAAATGCTCGGAGAGTAATTTGCCATGATAGAATAGGCGAAGCAGATCCCTCCGATCCCGGAGAGCGCCCCGGAGATAATCACCGCGATCCAGCGGGTTCTCACCACCTTCCCGCCTGCCGCGTCCAAAGCCTGCGGATTCTCTCCGCACGCCCTGAGCCTCATCCCGTAGCGGGTCCGGTACATCAGGTACCAGAAAAATACGACCAGTCCGATGATAATCCATTCAAAGGGATACATCTTCTGAAACAGGCCTCCGATCCACGGAATCTTCGACAGAAGCGGAATCGAATAGCGGTTCGAGACGCCGAGGATGAACTTGTTGGAAGCCGTGCCTGCCAGGGCTGTGTTCGCCGCGCTGGTAAAGAAGGTCGTCAGCGCGACAGCCAGAATATTGACCACCACGCCGCTGATTACCTGGTTCGCCTTAAAGTTGATGCACAAAAGCGCATGGATACACGCGTAGACTCCGCCGCCAACTGCGGCAAACAGCATCGCGACATAGATCGGAATCTGGGAGCTCTTATCCAGATGCGGCATCAGAAGAACCGCAGCCAGAGCGCCGATAAATGCGCCGAAGCCCTGAAACCCTTCCACTGCGAGATTGGTCACGCCGCTCTTTTCCGAATAGATTGCGCCGACCGCCATAATCAGGAGCGGAAGCGCAAATGACAGCCCGTCCGTAAATACCTTTGTCATCTGTCCTCCCCTCCTTCCTTCTGATCCTTACGCTCCTCTTGCTCTCTCCTGCCGGCTGCGGAGGCATTTTCTGCCTGCCGGAAAGCTCCCCGGCCGGAGATGTCCGGGCCTTCCTTGATCCGGGCCTCCTGCATCCTGGCGATCTCCCTGTCCACAGCCTTCTCGATCCGCCTGCGTCCAAGCTCCTTCATGTACTCACCGCACGCCGCATACAGCAGCAGGATTCCGGTGATCAGGGAGGCGATCTCCTTCGCCACGCCGATCGAGGAACTCATATAGTTGGCGCCGCTCTGGAAGATCGTGACAACGATCGACGCGAAGATGGAACCGACCGGAGACGAATTGCCCAGAAGCGCCACGGCAATGGAATCATATCCCATGCCCGGAAGCGTCTTCGGGACGATGGTATTCGTGTATCCCAGATAATAGGTAACCCCTGCAAGCCCCGCAAAAATTCCGGAAAACGCCATGGACAGGATAATGCTCTTTTGCACATTCACGCCGATATAGCGGGCACATTTCCGGCTGGTGCCGACCGCCTTGAGTTCAAAGCCGAACACGGTCTTATCGAAGATAAACTTCACGACAAACACTGCCAGGAGTGCGATCACAATTCCAAGCGGAATGTTGCAGCTGATACCACCGACCGGAACCTTGGTCCAGGTCAGGCGCGAAGCGGGCGAACAGACCCGGGAGGATCTGGTCAGCATATCGACGTAACGCGTATTGATGAAGAACCCGGTCGTATAGCTGATGATGTAATTGACCATGATCGTGGAAACCACCTCATGGATGTTAAACCTGTACTTCAGAAAACCGATCAGCGCACCCGCAAGTCCGCCGGCCGCCGCACCGATCAGGATGACCAGGGGCTTCGCGATCCACGGCGAAAGATCCTTGAGGTACCCGACCATGATCGTCGCCAGGAATCCGGAGAGCAGCATCTGGCCGGAGATTCCGATATTGAACAGTCCCGTCTTGAACGCGACAATAAAGGAAAGCGCAGCCAGCATCATCGGCGAGAGAATGTTCAGATAGTCAAACAGATCCGACAGCATACCGCTTCCGCCGCCGTAATTGGCCTTCGGCCAGAATCCGCAGCCCTGCAGGAAGCTGCGGAACGCAACCGCAGGATTCTTCCCCATCATCAGGAGGATCAGGCTGGATGTCAGAAGCATCAGGATCACCGCAAGGACAGAGACCGTCACATTCGACCATCTGTCACTGATCAAAAGTCCGGCAAGCCCTCCCTTTTTCTTCTCTTTCATGCTTCCTTCACCCCCATCATATAGCGCCCGACTTCATAGCGCGTCATCTCCCGGGCAGGCGCAATCTTCAGCATCTCGCCGCTGAAAATCACCCCAATGGTGTCCGCAAGATCCATCACCTCGCCAAGCTCCAGGGAGATCAGCAGGATCGCCGCTCCCCTGTCCCGCTCGTCAAGGATGTACCTGTGAATGTTTTCAATGGCGCCGATATCCATCCCCCTGGTCGGCTGCACAAAGATGATCAGATCCGAATGTTCCTCGATCTCCCGCGCGACAATCACCTTCTGCATGTTTCCGCCGCTCATGGACCGGACGATCGTCTTCGGCCCCTGCCCGGAACGGATGTCATAGCGGTCAATCAGGGTCACCGCATTCTCCCGGATCCTGCCGAAATTCAGAATTCCGTGATCCGAATAGGGTTTCTTCGGATACTGTCTGAGCGCCAGGTTATCGGAGAGGGCAAAGTCCAGCACCAGACCCGTACTCTGCCTGTCTTCCGGGATATAGGAGATTCCCGCCTGGGCACGGCTGCGGATCGAATCGTGTGTGATCTGCTTTCCGTTCAGAAGGATGGCCCCCTCCGACGCCACCTCCAGCCCGGCGACCGCGTCCGCGATCTGCGTCTGCCCGTTCCCGGACACGCCCGCGATCGCAAAGATCTCACCGGAGCGGATCGAAAAGGACACATTCTTCACAACCGGGAAGCGGTGCTCATTCAGAACGGTAAGGTTTTGGACCTCCAGCACATTTTTCCCAAAATGCGGTTCACTCTTGACGCGGGTCAGGCTCACCTCGCGTCCCACCATCATGTTGGCCATCTCCTGCACAGAGGCGGTCTGGACATCCAGGATATCCACCAGCCTCCCGCGGCACAGGATCGCGCACCGGTCCGCGATCTGCTTGATCTCCTCGATCTTGTGCGTGATCAGGATAATCGTCTTGCCCGCTTTCCTGAGTCCGTCAATGATCCGGAGCAGGAAATCAATCTCCGAAGGCGTGAGCACCGCTGTCGGCTCATCGAAAATCATGATCTCCGCCTTCCGGTAGAGCATTTTCAGGATCTCGACTCTCTGGCGGACGGAGACCTGCACGTCCTGGATCAGCTCCGTCGGATTCACTTCCAGGCCATATTCCTTCGACAGCTGTGCAATCTCCCGGTTCGCCCGCTTCATGTCAACACTGGGAAATATGCCCAGGCGCCTTGTCATCGGCTCCACCCCGAGAACAATGTTCTCCGCGATGGTATAATTGTCGACCAGCTTAAAATGCTGATGGACCATCCCGATGTTTCTGGCTGTGGCGTCATTGGAGGACCTGAATTCCACCTTCTCGCCCTTTACATAGATCTCGCCCAGATCCGGCGTGTACATCCCGAACAGCATGCTCATCAGTGTGGACTTGCCGGCGCCGTTTTCTCCCAGCAGCGCGAACACTTCGCCTTTCCGGATCCCGATGCTGACATCATCGTTGGCGATAATGCCCGGGAAACGTTTGGTGATATGACGCATCTCCACGATATATTCTTCCATTACAGCTCCTTGTATTCTGAAAACACCAGGTTCCACTGTCAGTATAACATAGTCAGTTCCGGAAATGAATGCACACTTTCCCACACCGCCGCCCTGTGCCTGTGGGCCGGAAAAAGGGAACCCACCGGCAAAAAGCGGAAGGGTTCCCTTCTGTTCATGATATAAGGCCTGACAGGAATCTTACTTCAGTCCCTGGAAATCCGCCTGGGAAGCCGGGGTGATCTCACCGGACTTGAGCAGATCGTAGCACGCATTCAGCTTCTCGATCGTATCGTCGGAGAGCTGCTGGCGGCCTTCTTCGGTCACAATTCCAACGGAATCGGTGTCGGCGCCAAGCAGCGCATCCTCACCGGCAAACGTCCCATCATAGATGTTATTCAGCTGACGCGTTACGTTGGTGTGCATGACCTTCAGCGCTGACGTCAGGATGATGTTTCCGCTTCCGTTCGCA
>CACXFW010000053.1 GCA_902767065.1 uncultured Lachnospiraceae bacterium
ATTCTTCTCTCCATGACAGTTCCAGGATCTGAGAAGGATGTGGAAGAGAAGTCTGCATATGCGTCCGCGCAGGATGTGGAAGAGAAGTTGTCACACGCGTCTGCCCGGGAAGCGGAAGAGAAGTCTGTATATACGTCTGCCGGGGAAACGGAAGAAAAGCTGTCATATGCGCCCGCCGGGGAAACAGAAGCTCAGACGGAGCAGGGGACGGAGCGTCCGCCTGGAAAGACGGTGCGGGCCGGATGGCATGAGGCGCCGTATTACATCACCGGTGAGAACGGAAGGCGGTCAGGCTATTCCTATGAATACCAGCAGAAGCTGTCGTCCTACACCGGCTGGAATTATGAGTATGTCGAGGGATCCTGGTCGGATCTGGTGCAGATGCTCAAGGACGGCGAAATAGACCTCATGGCGAATATGTCCTATACGGAGGAACGCGCCAGATCCATGCTGTTTCCGTCCCTGCCGATGGGCACGGAAGCTTATTATCTTTTCATTTCCGCGGAGAATCCCGGGATCACGGCGATGGACTATTCCTCCCTGAACGGGAAGAAGGTCGGCGTCGCGAAGGGAAGCATCCAGGGAGAGATGTTCCTCGAGTGGGAAAAAACGCATAATGTCGATGCCGAGCTGATCGAGCTGTCCACCACGGAAGAGGAATCATTGCGCCTTCTTGGAAAAGGGCTGGACGCGTTTGTGACGATGGATGTCAACGCGGATCCCAAGACGATGGTGCCGGTCTGCAAGATCGGATCCTCCGACTTCTACTTTGCGGTGAGCGGGAGAAGGCCGGATCTTCTTGCGGAGCTGAACAGTGCGATGAGCAGCATCCAGGATGAAGACGGGTTCTACAATCAGAAGCTGAATGAAAAGTATCTGAAAAATGAGGAAGCCAACCTGTACCTTACATCGGAGGAGCTTTTCTGGCTTGCCGGCCACCCGAAGATCCGGGTGGGCTATCAGGACAACTATATGGCCTTCTGCGCCCGGGATGAGGAGACAGGGGAACTGACAGGCACGCTGAAGGATTATCTGGATTACGCGTCCACAGTTTTGGGAAATGCCCGGCTGGAATTTGAACCGGTCGCCTATCCGACTGCGGCCGATGCGATAGAGGCGCTGCAAAATGGCGAGGTGGACTGTGTGTTTCCTGCCAATATGGAGGCGTATGACTCGGAGATGCTGGACGTCTCCCTGACTCCGGCCCTGATGAAGACAGAGATGGACGCGGTCGTCCGCTCGGCAAACCAGAAGGAATTTATCCGGCAGGATCAGGTGGAGGCAGCCGTCAATGAGGGCAATACCAACTATGAGATCTTCCTGTCGGAGCATTTTCCGGGATGGAAGATGAAGTATTACAAAGATACGCCGGCAGGACTGGATGCGGTTGCGACAGAGGACGCGGACTGCGTGATTATCAGCAACTACCGGTTCAGCAACATCGCGAAGCAGTGTGAGAAGCTTCATCTGACCACGGTCTACACGGGCGTGGATATGGAGTATTACCTTGCCCTGCGCAGGGGAGATACACAGCTGTATTCCATTCTGTCCAGAGTCATTACCGGCGTTCCGGACAGTGTTGTCCACGCCGCGCTGACGTATTACTCCACAGAGGACGCCAAGACCAGCTTCCAGGATCTGGTCAGGGACAACCTGGGAATTGTCATGTCCGTGATTGCAGCCGTACTTCTGATCATCCTGATCCTTTTGCTGTTCAGCATCCGCGCGCAGCGGGAAGCGATCAAGGAGCAGCATCTGGTGGAGGATCTGAACAAGCAGATCTATGTGGACGCGCTCACGCATGTCCGGAACAAGGGCGGCTTCAACAACTATATGGAGGAACTCCAGAAGAAGATGGACGCGGGGGAAATGAAGGAGTTTGCGCTGGGCGTTTTTGACTGTGATAATCTGAAGGTGGTAAATGACCAGAACGGCCATGACAAGGGAGACATCTATCTGAAGACCGCGTCGCAGCTGATCTGCAGCACCTTCCAGCACAGCCCCGTGTTCCGGATCGGAGGGGATGAGTTTTCCGTTGTCCTCACCGGAGATGACTTCGACCACAGAGAGGAGCTTGTCGGCCGGTTTGAGACCGCCCGGCAGGAGATCTGCTCATCGGCCGGGCACAGATGGGAGCAGGTTCATGTCGCGATGGGAATCGCGGTCTATGATCCCAGGATCGACCAAGGTGTGGACGATACGCTGCGGCGGGCGGACAAGATCATGTATGAGAACAAGCGGAAGCAGAAGAAGGCAGGCGGGGCAGTGTAACGGCTGGCCGGCGTGCGGCCTGTAACGAATAGTTACCGTTCCTTATGCATTATTTGGTTTACATACAGTTTATAAAAATGTTATTCTGTGATTACAGCGCCAAAAGCCTGACCTCCACGCAAGCTTGCTTGCGGTGGAGGGAAAGGGGCGCTGGACGTCCAGTGGACGTCTGTTTAGCGCCGACCGGAGCGGAGCGGAGAAGTTGGCGCGCCCCTACATGAGTGCGGAGTGGTGCGTAAGCACCATGAGAGCACGAATGTAGGGAGGATTGTGGGAGCGCGAAG
>CACXFW010000054.1 GCA_902767065.1 uncultured Lachnospiraceae bacterium
GCAGGTCAGGCACGGGCAGATCAGGCACACGCAAGCCAGGTGCTGGCAGATCAGGAACGGGCGGTCTGCGGCATCATCCGTTTTGTGCCGGTTGAGAATCGCGGGATCGCCGGAAATACCAATGCTGCCCTGGCAGTCGCAAGAGGAGATTACGTGGTCCTTCTGGACCATGACGACCTGCTCAGTCCTGACGCGCTGTTTGAGCTTGCGCAGGGAATCAATGAGGATGAGACTGCCGATGTCCTTTATACCGATGAAGATATGGTGTCGGCCGACGGCGCATTTTTACACAATCCGAATTTCAAGCCGGATTATAGTCCCGACCTTCTGAGAAGCTGCAATTACATCACGCACCTGTATGTTGTGCGGCGGGATCTCGCGCTGGAAGTGGGCGGCTTTTCCGAAGACTGCGACGGATCGCAGGATTATGATTTTACGCTGAAGACAACGGAGAGGGCGCGCAAGGTGCGCCACATTCCGAAAGTTCTCTATCATTGGCGGGTGCATGGAGGATCCGTCGCGGCGGATTCCGGAAATAAAACCTACGCATATGATTCCGCGGTGCGCGCGCTTGAGCGGCATTATGAAAGATGCGGTGTCCATGCATCTGTCTCAAAGGATCCACAGCCAGGATTCTACCTCACCGATTATGCCATAGCCGGGCGGCCGCTGGTGTCTGTGGTGATGTATCATTGCGCGGAGGGGCTTAGAGAGGAGATTCTTAATTCCGGACGCAAAGCGGGGCTTCTCCTGGATGGAAACGATTCCTGGCACGGTTCAAAGAACGCTCAGAAAACCGTAAGCCCCGGTTCCAGGCAGGCTTCCATGTACGCTCAGAAAACCGTAAGCTCCGGTTCCGGGCAGGCTTCCATGTACGCTCAGGAAACCGTAAGCTCCGGTTCCACGCAGGCTTCAAAGTCCGTCCGTCTCCCGTACAGGGTGGAATTTCCCCGTTCCATCTGTGAAGCGCGCGGAGAATATGTCCTGGTGCTGCAAAAGGCCCGGCACATTTCCCCGGAGACGATCCGCCTGCTGCTTTCCAACTGCATGCGGGATGAGATCGGAATCGCCGCGCCACGGGTTCTTTACGCAAGCGGAAAGGTGGAAGAATCGGGACTGATCTACAATGCGGACGGTGAGATCTTTTCGCCATTTGAGGGAGCGGATGCTGTCTATCCCGGATACCACTGTCTTGCAGTCTGCCAGCACCATGCATCTGTCACAGGGCCCTTCTGTTTTATGACCTCCATGGAGAATCTGCGCAGAAACTGGAAGAAAGATTCCGCAAAGCAAAGCCCCCATATCCGGATGGCCGGCTTCTGTCTCAGGACTTTTCAGGACGGGAAGCTCCTCACCGTCATTCCCCGCGCATGCGTCACGCTGACGAACGAGGGCGCCAGAGACGCCTCTGCCCGCAGGCATCTTAGGATGCCTGCGGAATGGAATCGCAATGCAGCCCATGAAAATAATGCAGGCTGCATAGATCGTGTGGATCCATACTACACGCCCAACTTCTCACAGAAGCGAATGTACCGTTTTTAAAAAAACGGTAATTATTCAGCACCCCCCACTTACTCGGAACGCTTCGCGTTCCTCATGGGGTGCTGAATAGAGTTACAAAAAACGTTACAGGTCACACCCCGGCCAGCCCTGTGCCTGTAACGAAATAACTTCTTCCTGTACGGTTGGATCGTTAAACACTCTTTCCCTCAGGCTCTTTCCATCCTGCAGCTATGGTGCCTGAACAGAGGCTGGTTATTTCTCGTCTCCTTGTTATAGCTGATCCCGACAAGGATCAGATTCCCCTTATAATCCTCCGGCCTGTCCGGATAATTCTGCCTGTGGATCTGATCTGTCGCCGTCCCGGCATCCTTCTCATACTTCAGCTCAATCAGAATCGCGGGATGATCCGGCGTCTTCGGAATAAATGCAATATCTGCATATCCCTTTCCTGTATCAAGCTCCGGAATGATCGTGCAGAAATCCTTTCCAAATCTCTCACCCCATCCGGTTCGAATCCTGTCCCTTCCGATACCTTCCCTCAATCCAGCCGGCTGCTCTCTCCGGCCAGAACCTCCGAAAGATGCTCAGCTCTTCTTTCGTCCTGGTCTGGTCCGCGATCAGCTCTGTCGTCGTCGATTCTTCATGAATCCGATGCCCCATGAGAAGATGCGGATCAAACACGAAGGTCCCCCTTATCCGGGAAATGCGCTCCCACGCTTCC
>CACXFW010000055.1 GCA_902767065.1 uncultured Lachnospiraceae bacterium
AGAGTTCCTGATCACACAGTTTTCACCAACAAATACATTCTTGAATATGAGAGAATTCTCTACATATCCATTGATGATCGACCCTGCCGAGACTAGGCTGTTTCTAACCTCACTCCCCGGATTGTACTTGGCCGGCGGAAGGTCGTCGACCTTGGAGTGGACTTCCGGATACTGCCGGAAAAAGAAATCCCGCACCTCCGGTTTCAGAAAGTCCATATTGGTTCTGTAGTAGGACTCTACAGAAGCAATGTTGCTCCAGTAACTGTCAATCTTATACCCATAGATCCTCTTGACGCCCTTGTAGCGGATCAGGACATCCCGCACGAAGTCAAACCTTCCTTCCTCCGCGCTCTTTTCAATCAGCTCAATCAGCTGACGCCTTCGGATGACGTAGATGCCGCATGAGATCGTATTCGAATCGGCAGCCATCGGCTTTTCCTCGAACTGTTCGATCCTGCACTCCTCGTTCATCTTCAGGACACCGAACCGTGTCACGTCTTCCTGTGGGGGAAGCTGCTTGCACACAACCGTAATGTCGGCCTTTCTGGCGATGTGGTATTCCAGCACCTTGTTGTAGTCCAGCTTATACACACAGTCGCCGGCTGCGATCACAACATACGGCTCATGGCAATTCTTCAGGAAGTCGAGATTCTGATACAGGGCATCCGCTGTCCCTCTGTACCAGAAATTATTATCGACCGTGACGGTCGGCGGAAACACATACAGACCACCCATCTTGCGTCCGAAATCCCACCACTTGGAAGATGACAGATGCTCATTCAGGGATCTGGAATTGTATTGGGTCAGCACCGCAACCTTCTGAATGCGGGAGTTCGACATCGAACTCAGCGCAAAGTCTATGCTGCGAAATGACCCTGCGATCGGCATTGCCGCTATCGCTCTCTTATTGGACAGTTCTTTCATCCGGTAGCTGTTGCCGCCGGCCAGGATCATACCGACTGCTCTCATGACACAACACCTGCCTTATCCAGGATCTCGCCGCTGGCGAGAGTGTCGTCCGGATAGTCCTCCCGGACGGTAACTCCGGTTACCGCAGTATTTCTGCCGATCCTGACGCCTCCCGGTATGATGGTATCCTCACCGGCAACCGCAAGACCGAACCCGTAAATATCGGGTCTGACCCTGTTCGGTGCGTCCTCTCCCCATCCGACCACGCTCTTTTCCCCGATCACGCAGTTCTCCGCGATGATCGCCCGGTCAAGTATGGCTCCGGCTTTCACGACGGTGTTCTGCATGATGATCGAATCCCGGATCACCGCACCTGCCTCGATTGTGACTCCGCTTCCGATAATCGAATTCGAAACCTCTCCGTACACCTCCGTTCCGTCGGAGATGAGACTCCGGAAAACCTTCGCATCCGCCGAAATATACTGCGGAGGAATGATGTCATTCTTGGTATAGATCTTCCAGAACTCCTCATAAAGGTTGAATTCGGGAATGATATCTATCAGCTCCATGTTCGCCTGCCAGTAGGAGCCGAGCGTGCCGACGTCCTTCCAGTAGCCGTTGAACTCATAAGCCTCCAGATTCTTCCCCTGCTCAAAGCAATACGGAATCACATGTTTCCCGAAATCACATCCCTCCTGCGAACTGAGCGCAATCAGCGCGTCGCGCAAAACCGGCCAGCTGAAGATATAGATCCCCATGGAGGCAAGATTGCTCTTCGGATTCTCGGGCTTCTCCTGGAACTCACGGATCCTCCCGTCCTCGCCCGCAACGACAATCCCGAACCTGCCTGCCTCCTCGTGGGGAACAGGCATGACGGCGATCGAGACATCCGCATGATGGGACTTATGAAACTCAAGCATGACTTCATAATCCATCTTATAGATATGATCGCCGGACAGAATCAGTACATAATCCGGATGGTAATGCTCCATATAGGCAAGATTCTGATAGATCGCATTCGCAGTGCCGGTATACCACTCTGTTTTTCCGACCTTCTCATAGGGCGGAAGAACCGTCACACCACCCTGATTGCGGTCAAGATCCCATGGAATTCCGATCCCGATATGCGTATTCAGCCTCAAAGGCTGATACTGCGTCAGGACACCGACCGTGTCGATTCCGGAGTTGATGCAGTTGCTGAGCGGGAAATCAATAATGCGGTATTTTCCCCCAAAGGCAACTGCCGGTTTTGCAACCTTCGCGGTCAGGACGCCAAGTCTGGAACCTTGTCCCCCTGCCAGAAGCATTGCAATCATCTCTTTTTTTACCACGTTATCCCCCCTCAACATCTGATCAGAGATACTATCATAGGCATTATATCACAAAGCAGCTAATTTGTGAACACATTTTACAATTTGTCTCAAACCATCCACGTTAATTTTGTCACAATTTTACTTTTTCACCGTTTTTCCGTCTATCAACTGATTATGTGTAAACACGCAGTAATTCTTTGTATCTGCCGCATTTTTCCCAAGTGCCGCATCCGGGGATCCGCTCTGATCCACCCCCCGCCGCTTTGCAGCAATCTTTGCAAATCCCTGTGTATCCTTAAGGATGAATACTTGAATGAAAGCCCCGTATAAGTGTATACTGTGACAGGAAAAAAACAATTCCAGTAACGATTCAGCACCCGTACAGGCAGATACTTTGTAATTATTCAGCACCTCCTGGAATTGCTCATGATCCA